>JAZLKL010000171.1:0-9864 GCA_045597585.1 Bacteroidaceae bacterium
AAGAAAATTTAATGCCAAATAAACATGTTTCTTAGAATCTTATTTGCAAGTTTACTCAATTAAATGTACTTTTGCAACGCAATTGGAAGGTGGTACACTTTTCAATTACTAAGTGGTACACTTTTCAATTACCATATACAATCTGTGCGCAAAGTTATACATTTCTTGAGACAACTGCAAATTTTTTGAGAGAATAATTTTATTAAAGTTTCCCACCCTTTGGGCGGCTGAAACTTTGGGAGTTAAAGAATTCGAAGGAGTTGCTTTTGACGACGGTCAAAGGTCGACGTTAGATATGCAGTGTATTGCAACGCATTTATTCAAGGAGCAAGACGTTCGTCTGCTTGTGTCCGTGAATGATGTTGGTGTTGCGTATGAGGGACGTTTTTTCTTGCCTTTAGTGGTCGAAAATGTGCGATTACATTGCAAAATGACATAAAAATAATGCAAAAACTAACAAAATGATAGTTTTGTGATTAAAAATACTCCAAATTGTTTGGTAGTAAGAGTAAAAAGTTATACTTTTGCAATGTGAAACTAAAAAATGTAAGCAAAAAGATTGATTAAGTGATCGGTTTTGTGACAAAAAGATAGTATTAATATATAAAATAAAGGTATTATGTCAGAAACAAGATTCAAAGTGGTAGAGAAGGCTCTCAGTAAGAAGCCTGCTACAGTAAAAGCACCCGAGGAGAGAATGGATCGCTTGTATGCCAAGCATGTTTTTGATCGCGAGAAGATGTTTCGTTACCTGCCCAAGGAAACATACGACGCATTGGTTGACGTCATTGATAACGGTTCGCCCCTGGATCGTAGCATAGCCAACAGCGTGGCTGCTGGTATGAAGGAGTGGGCTGCCGAGTTGGGCGTAACACACTACACCCATTGGTTCCAGCCTTTGACGGGTGGAACAGCCGAGAAGCATGAGAGCTTCATCGAGTACAACCGCAAGGGCGGTGTGCTGGAGGAGTTTGAGGGCAAGGTGTTGGTACAGCAGGAGCCTGACGCTTCAAGTTTCCCCAATGGTGGTATTCGCAATACCTTTGAGGCACGTGGTTACACCGCATGGGATGCCTCTTCACCCGTGTTCATCATGGACGACACCTTGTGTATTCCTACCATCTTCATCAGCTACACCGGTGAGTCGCTCGACTACAAGGCTCCCTTGCTTCGTGCCCTCCGTGCCGTTGACAAGGCTGCTGGCGACGTAGTGCGCTACTTCAACCCCGAGGTAAAGAAGGTAAGTGCCTTCCTGGGTGTAGAGCAGGAGTACTTCCTGGTGGATGAGGGCATTGCCGGTGCTCGTCCCGACTTGTTGCTTACAGGCCGTACCCTTATGGGTCATGAGGCTGCCAAGAACCAGCAGTTGGAGGACCACTACTTCGGTAGCATTCCCCAGCGTGTGATGGAGTTCATGAAGGATCTGGAGATCCGTGCCGTAGAGCTGGGTATTCCCGTAAAGACCCGTCACAACGAGGTGGCTCCCGGTCAGTTTGAGTTGGCTCCCATCTACGAGGAGTGTAACCTGGCCGTTGACCACAACATGATATTGATGTCGCTGATGCACAAGGTAGGCGAGGAGCACGGTTTCCGCGTACTCTTGCACGAGAAGCCCTTCAAGGGTATCAACGGTAGCGGTAAGCACTGTAACTGGTCATTGGGTACCGACACCGGTGCGCTGCTCTTTGCTCCCGGCAAGAACCCCTCTGACAACCTCCGCTTCATCACCTTCGTAGTGAATGCCCTGATGGCTGTATATCATCACAATGGTTTGCTGAAGGCTTCTATCATGAGTGCTACCAATGCACATCGTCTGGGTGCCAACGAGGCTCCTCCTGCCATCATCTCAAGCTTCCTGGGCAAGCAGCTGAGCAGCATGCTCGACGCTGTGGAGAACAGCACCGACGACAGCATCATCGACAGTGGTGAGAAGCAGGGTATGAACATGCACATTGCTCAGATTCCTGAGATTATGATCGATAACACCGACCGTAACCGTACCTCACCCTTCGCCTTTACCGGTAACCGTTTTGAGTTCCGTGCCGTAGGTAGCGAAGCCAACACCGCAGGTGCCATGATTGCCTTGAATACCGCCGTGGCTGAGCAGCTGACTCAGTTCAAGGCCGATGTAGAGGCTCTGATGGCAGAGGGTAAGGCGCAGAAGAGTGCTATCTTGGCGGTATTGCGCCAGTACATCAAGGAGTGCAAGCCCATCCGCTTTGAGGGTAACGGCTACAGCGACGAGTGGAAGGAAGAGGCTAAGAAACGTGGTCTTGACTGCGAGACAAGCTGCCCCGTCATCTTTGACCAGTATCTGAAGGAAGAGAGCGTGGCCATGTTCGAGAAGGTGGGTGTAATGACCCGCAAGGAGCTGGAGGCACGCAATGAGGTGAAGTGGGAGACCTACACCAAGAAGATTCAGATTGAGGCTCGCGTGCTGGGTGACCTTGCCATCAACCACATCATCCCCATCGCCATTGAGTACCAGAGCAAGCTGATTGACAATGTGTACAAGCTGACTGCCATCATGGGTGAGGCTAAGGCTAAGGAGCTGAGCGCTGAGAACCTGGCTGTAATTGAGGAGATTGCTGAGCGTACCGCCTTCATCTCAAAGCATGTGAACGAGATGGTTGAGGCTCGTAAGGCAGCCAACAAGATTACTGAGGAGCGCGAAAAGGCTGTGGCATACCACGACACCGTGGCAAGTCTGTTCGACGAGATCCGTTACCACATTGACAAACTGGAGTTGGTAGTGGACGACAGAATGTGGACGCTGCCCAAGTACAGAGAGTTGCTCTATATTTAATTTTAGATAAAGGAGTTAAAAGGAGTTAAAGGAAGTTACCGCTTCGCTAAGGAAGTTAAAGGACGAATGTCCTGCAACTTGAATGCGTCAGACAAAACTAACTTCCTTTAACTTCCTAAGCGACGAAGGAGCGATCGCTCGGCATCCCGTTAGGGTGACGCTTCGCACAAAGTGCAGAAGAACTTTCTTTAACTTCCCAAGCGAAGCGATAACTTCCCCGAAGTTAAGTGAAGCGATAACTCCCCAAAGTTTCAACCGCCAACAAGGGTGGGAAACTTTAGTTACTTAACTTCTAAAAGAAAAGAAACAAGTAAATAAAAGTAAATACAGTTTTTAGTTCACTGTTCCTGTTCATGGCTGACCGTTTGGCGGCGACGCTTTGGCGAGCCGGCCATGGACATTTTTAAAAACCAGAGGAACACTGAACTGAGACGTAGTTTTGCGGAACAAGAACAATACATTCCCGAATCCCCATGTTGGGAAACGGGCTTGATTTTTGAACTAAAGGCGTATGAACACTGAACTAAAACAAGGACTATACAACCCCGCCAATGAGCACGATGCTTGTGGCGTAGGTATGGTTGTTAACATTCATGGAGGTAAGAGCCACGAGCTGGTTGACAATGCCCTCCGTGTATTGGAAAACATGGAGCATCGTGGTGCTGAGACACGCGATAAGACAGGTGACGGAGCAGGCATCCTGTTGCAGATTCCCCATGAGTTTATCTTACTCCAGGGCATTCCCGTTCCCGAAAAGGGACACTATGGCACGGGTCTTTTCTTCCTCCCCCAAGACGATCAGAAGCAGAAGGAGATACTGAGCGTGGTGATTGAGGAGATTGAGCGTGAGGGACTGCAGTTGATGCACTTGCGCAACGTACCCGTGAATGCTGATGTACCCGGTGTGGGTGCACGCGAGGTAATGCCCGACATCAAACAGGTATTCATCAGTCCTCTGCAGCTCCCTCAGGGGGGCGAGGCCTTTGATCAGGATGCCTTTGAGCGTAAGCTCTACATCGTGCGCAAGAAGATTGAGCGCAGGGTGGCTTCGCTCTCGCAAGGAACAGAAGGCGCAGAGTCTGACTTCTATATCTGCTCACTCAGCAGCAAGAGCATCATCTACAAGGGTATGCTCACCAGCGGACAGCTGCGCCGTTTCTTCCCCGACCTGAGCAACAATTACTTTACTTCGGGCTTGGCACTGGTGCACAGCCGTTTCTCTACCAATACCTTCCCCAAGTGGAAGCTGGCACAGCCCTTCCGCTTCCTGGCCCACAACGGTGAGATCAATACCGTGAGAGGTAACCGTGGATGGATGAAGGCTCGTGAGAGTGTGCTCTCAAGCGAGCTTCTTGGCGATGTGAAGGAGATTCGTCCTATCGTGGAAGAGGCTATGAGCGACTCAGCCAGTCTCGACAATGTGTTCGAGTTCCTGGTGATGAGCGGAATGTCTCTGCCTCAGGCCATGGCTATCCTGGTGCCCGAGAGTTTCAATGATAAAAACCCCATATCGGAAGACCTCAAGGCCTTCTATGAATATTACTCTATCCTGATGGAGCCCTGGGATGGTCCGGCTGCCCTGATGTTCAGCGATGGTCGCTTTGCCGGTGGTCTGCTCGACCGTAACGGACTTCGTCCTTCACGCTACACCATCACCAAGCAAGGTATGATGGTAGTGGCCAGTGAGGTAGGTGTGATGGACTTTGAGCCCAGTGACGTGGTGAGCAAGGGACGTTTGCAGCCCGGTAAGATTCTGCTCATCGATACCCTCGAGGGCAAGATATACTATGATGGCGAGATCAAGGAGAAGCTTGCCAAGGAGCATCCCTACCGTGAGTGGCTCTCAACCAACCGTATTCAGCTTGAGAAGCTGAAGAGCGGTCGCAAGGTGGACAACGCCGTTTCTGACTACCAGAAGAAGCTGCGTGCCTTTGGCTATGGCCAGGAAGACATCGACCGTACCCTCGTGCCTATGTGTACCACGGGTCAGGAGCCTGTGGCTGCCATGGGTAACGACACTCCCCTGGCTGTGGTGAGTGGCCGTCCACAGATACTCTTCAACTATTTCCGTCAGCAGTTTGCACAGGTTACCAACCCTGCCATCGACCCCATCCGCGAGGAATTGGTGATGTCGCTTACCGAGTACATCGGTCGTGTGGGTAGTGGCATCCTTACTCCCGATGAGAGCAACTGCAAGATGGTGCGTCTGCCTCAGCCTGTGCTGACCAATACAGAACTCGACATTCTCTGCAATATCCGCTACAAGGGCTTCAAGACTATCAAGCTGCCCATTCTCTTCGAGACAACCAACGGCGAAGGAGGTGCCAACCTCAGCAGCGCCCTTGACGACTTGTGCAAGAAGGCCGAGGAGAGCGTGGATGAGGGTGTAAACTACATCATTCTTAGTGACAGGGATATTGACGAGAAGCACGCTGCCATTCCCTCGTTGCTGGCCGTAAGTGCCGTGCATCACTATCTTATCAGCGTGGGCAAGCGCGTACAGACTGCCCTTATCGTGGAGAGTGGTGAAATACGCGAGGTAATGCATGCCGCATTGCTGCTGGGCTATGGTGCAAGTGCCATTTGTCCCTACATGACCTTTGCCGTGCTTGACGAACTGGTGAAGAGCCATAAGATACAGGAAGAATACCATACCGCCGAGAAGAACTACATCAAGGCCGTGGATAAGGGTTTGAAGAAGATCATGTCGAAGATGGGTATCTCGACCATTCGCAGCTACCGCGGTGCCAAGATATTCGAGTCGGTAGGTTTGAGCGAGAGCTTGCTGAAGAAGTACTTCGGTACCGACATCAGTACCATCGGCGGTATTGGATTGAACGAGATAGCCAGAGAGTATGCTGCTCTGAACGCCTCAGCATGGGATCGTCCCCTGGGTGGTGTGGATTCAGCACTCCTGCCCAATAACGGTCTGTTCTCATACCGTAAGGATGGCATCGACCATGCCTGGAATCCCGAGACCATTGCCAACCTGCAGATTGCCACACGTCTGGGCTCATACAAGAAGTTCAAGGAGTGGGCACAGATTGTGGACGAAAAGGAAAAGCCCATCTTCCTTCGCGACTTCATGGGCTTCAAGAAGGCAGCTACCCCTACTCCCCTGGACGAGGTAGAGTCGGTTGAGAGCATCGTGAAGCATTTCGTAACAGGTGCTATGTCGTTCGGTGCCTTGAGCATTGAGGCTCACGAGGCATTGGCCATCGCCATGAACAAGCTGGGTGCCCGAAGCAATACCGGTGAGGGTGGTGAGGACAACGAGCGCTACCATACCGAAGTGGAAGTGGAAGACGGCAAGGGTGGCACACAGAAGGTGTCGCTGAGCTCTAAGACCAAGCAGATTGCCAGTGGACGCTTTGGCGTGACTGCCGAGTACCTGGTCAATGCAGAGGAACTGCAGATCAAGGTGGCTCAGGGTGCTAAGCCCGGTGAGGGTGGTCAGTTGCCCGGTTTCAAGGTCAACAAGATTATTGCCAAGACACGTAACGCCATACCTGGCATCACGCTCATCTCTCCTCCACCTCATCATGATATCTACAGTATCGAGGACCTTGCACAGTTGATCTTCGACTTGAAGAATATCAATCCTACCGCTGCCGTCAGCGTGAAGCTTGTAGCCGAAAGTGGCGTGGGTACTATTGCTGCCGGTGTTGCCAAGGCCAAGGCCGACCTCATCGTAATCAGTGGTGCAGAAGGTGGTACCGGTGCAAGTCCTGCTTCTTCTATGCGATTTGCAGGTATCTCACCCGAGATCGGTTTGGCTGAGACTCAGCAGACCTTGGTGCTCAATGGCCTGCGCAATCAGGTGCGTCTGCAAACCGATGGTCAGTTGAAGACCGCCAAGGACGTCATCCTCATGGCTATGCTGGGTGCCGACGAGTTCAGCTTTGGTACGCTTCCCCTCATCGTGCTGGGTTGTGTGATGATGCGTAAGTGTAATACCAATACCTGTCCTGTGGGTGTTGCCACCCAGGATGAGACACTCCGCGCCAAGTTCCGTGGCCGTGCCGAGTATGTGGTGAACTTCTTTACCTTCCTTGCAGAGCAGACACGTGAGTATCTCAGCGAGATTGGTGTGAAGAGTCTCAAGGACATCATCGGTCGTACCGACCTTATCGAGATACATCAGTCAGAGAGTGCAAAGGAGACCTTGGCTGAGGCTAAGTGGAAGACCATCGACTTTGGCAGATTGCTCTACAAGCCCGAGAGCGACAGCGCTTTGTGCTGGGATCGTGGCGAGTTCACCAAGGTGAGCGACGTGAAGGATGAGGAAATCATCAAGGCTTGTGCAAAGGCTATCGAGAGCAAGGAGGAGGTAAATCTGGACTATGCTATCAAGAATACCGACCGTACCGCTACCACAATGCTTTCAGGTGTCATTGCCAAGAAGTATGGTGAGGCAGGTCTGCCCGACTCAACTATCAACATCAAGTTCAAGGGTAGTGCAGGTCAGAGCTTCGGTGCCTTTGCAGTGAAGGGCTTGAACATCAAGCTCGAGGGTGAGACCAATGACTATTTCGGTAAGGGTCTTTCGGGTGGCCGCATCAGCATTCTGCCTCCCTCACGCATCAACGCCGACTTCGTGGCTGAGGACAATATCATTGCCGGTAACACTGGTATCTATGGTGCTACAAGTGGTGAGCTCTATGTAAACGGTAGAGTGGGTGAGCGCTTTGGTGTGCGTAACTCAGGTGCCGTGGCTGTAATCGAGGGTGCCGGCGACCATTGCTGCGAGTATATGACTGGCGGTCGCGTGGTAGTACTGGGTAAGACCGGACGTAACTTTGCCGCTGGTATGAGTGGTGGTCTGGCTTACGTTTGGGATAAGGATCACGACTTCGACTACTACTGTAACATGGAGCAGGTGGAGATCAGTCTGGTGGAAGAAGCCTCTGCACGCAAGGAGTTGCATGAGCTCATTCGTCAGCACTACCTTTACACGGGCTCTGCCCTTGCTCGTCGCATGCTGGATGACTGGAGCCGCTACATTGAAGACTTCATTCAGGTTACTCCCATTGAGTACAAGCGTGTGCTGCAGGAAGAGAAGATGCGTCAGCTCCAGGAGAAGATTGCAAACATGCAACTCATCAATAATTAGTTAGGCAGGTTGATGGTTACGGTTGTTGACCATGACGGGCTGCAAGGACGGATGCGCAAGGCATTTACCTGACGTCTGTAGGTCATAACCGATAACCTCTCGACCCTGAAAATATAAATCAATAACATTTATCGCAGTATTTCCCCTCAGCTGCCAAATCAAACCAGACTCCTCCGTCAGGAGGATTGGAGAGGGGGTTCGTATGGGAAAACTAAAAGCATTCATGGAGGTACCTCGCGTTGAGGCAGGTTACCGACCCATTCACGATAGAATACACGATTTTGGTGAAGTAGAGCAGACGCTCAACACGCACGACCGCAAGATGCAGGCCAGCCGTTGTATGGACTGTGGTGTGCCTTTCTGCCACTGGGCTTGTCCATTGGGCAATAAGGCTCCTGAGTGGAATGATGCCCTCTACAAGGGCGAGTGGGAGCAGGCATATCGTTTGCTGAACCAGACCAACGACTTCCCCGAGTTTACTGGTCGCATCTGTCCTGCGCTGTGCGAGAAGGCTTGCGTGCTGAACCTTACCGACCACGCTGCCACTACCAACCGCGAAAACGAGGCTGCCATCACCGAGGGTGCATGGCGTGAGAAGTTCATCCAACCCCAGCAATATGAGCGTAATGGCAAGCGTGTGGCTGTCATTGGAGCGGGTCCTGCTGGTTTGGTGGCTGCCAACCGTCTGAACAAGATGGGCTACCAGGTAACTGTATATGAGAAAAATGCCGCAGCCGGAGGTTTGCTCCGCTATGGCATACCCAATTTCAAACTTAACAAGGCTGTCATAGACCGACGCATTGCCCTGATGGAAGAGGAGGGTATCGAATTTATTTATAATACCGCGCTATCGCTACCTTTCTCCGACGATGACAAGAGCGTACCCTCTCCTTTGCGAGAGGGGGCCTTCGACGCCATTGTGGTCTCAACGGGTACTCCCCAGGCTCGCGACCTGAATATCCCCGGCCGAGAGCTCAAGGGTGTTCATCTGGCATTGGAACTGCTCTCACAGCAGAATCAGGTGCTGACTGGCGAACTGGAATTTGACGGTAAGGGTCAGTCGCTCATGCTTGATGCCAATGGCGAACGTGTGGAGAGAGTGACATGTAAGGGCAAGGACGTCTTGGTAATCGGTGGTGGTGACACGGGTAGCGACTGTATCGGTACGGCTCATCGTCAAGGTTGCAAGAGTGTGACTCAGATTGAGATTATGCCTCGTCCCGTGGAAGGACCTGAAGATCCTCAGAACCCCTGGCCCAACTATCCCCGTGTGCTGAAGACTACCTCAAGCCATGAGGAGGGATGTACCCGTCGTTGGAACATCAATTCGCTTGAGTTCCTGGGCAAGGATGGCAAGCTGACCGGCGTTCGTGTGCAGCCTATCGACTGGAAGCCCAATCCAGAAGGTGGTCGTCCCATTATGGTTGAGGCTGGTGAACCAGAGGTTATCAAGTGCGAGGCTTGCTTCCTGGCCATGGGCTTCCTCAAGCCACAGCATCCTGAGCTGCCCAAGAACGTATTTGTGTGCGGTGATGCCCAGAATGGTGCCTCGTTGGTAGTTAGAGCCATGGCAAGTGGTCGCGACACAGCCGAGAAGGTACACCGTTTCCTGAACAGCTAAACGATTAAAGACCCTCTCCCTCGCCTCCCCGTAGAAGAGTAGGAGCGCTACCGCGATAGCGGAAGGCAAGAGGAGAAGTACAGAATAATAGAGTCTGCTTGATGTGAGCAGGCTCTTTTTTTTGTGTATGGCAAAGGCATAGGTTGCCTCATTTTTGAATCTTGTGTGAGCACGGTGTCGTTTGGCCTGCATTATTCACGCTTATTTGCGATTGGCACATAAATTCATCACTTTCCTACTCATTTGTTCTTATGTGCACCTTACTTTCACTCGGTTGGCTTACGTCTGGCTTACGTGTTTTTACGTAAGCCAGACGTAAGCCAA
>JAZLKL010000172.1:0-16932 GCA_045597585.1 Bacteroidaceae bacterium
CTTTCACGGAGTTGCCTTACGTCGGGCTTACGTGTTTTGAGGAAAGCCAGACGTAAACCAACTGAGTGAAACAAGAGTGAAACTCGGAGGAAAGAAACTCGTTGGGAGCCCGAAGCTGCTTGTTTGGCTTTCGTAAAGAAAGACAATACGATGCTTTGTTCTTCTTGCATGCGATTTGCTCAAGCCTCTCAACCTAAAATGAGCAGGAAAGCTAAAAAGTATGTTCTGTTTTTTTTGCCATTCGTGCGCTTATTTGTATCTTTGTAGGCGAAAAGTACCGAGTAGGTAATCTTTATCTCTGACGTGGCATGTGGATTCTTACTACTTGGTTACTTTGAAAAGCTTTCAACGAACGGACATGGAATATCAGAATGATGCAGTTACCCCCCCCATGGGGGCAGGGCAGGGAAGCGGGATTCTCATTTCGGCCTCCTCGTCCAATTGTGGCAAAACCACCTTCACGATGGGGTTGCTGCGTGCTTTGGCCAACCGGGGGGTGAGGGTACAGCCTTACAAGTGCGGCCCCGACTACATCGACACGATGTTTCATCACCTGGCAAGCACCCGCGAGTCGGTCAACCTCGACACGTTCATGTCGTCGCCCCAGCATGTCAGACATCTGTTTGACAGCTATGGTGCCGATGCCGATGTCCGCGTGGTGGAAGGTGTCATGGGCCTCTTTGACGGCTATGAGAAGATGAAGGGCAGTAGTGCAGAGATTGCCATGCTGCTCGACATACCGGTCATCCTGCTTGTCAATGCCAAATCGACGGCCTATAGCGTGGCACCTCTCATTCATGGATTCAAGACGTTTTCCTCTCAGCTACGGCTGGCGGGTGTTGTCTTCAACATGGTTTCGTCCGAGAGCCACTATAAGTTTCTGAAAGAGGCTTGCCTCGATGCCGGGGTGGAGTGCCTGGGTTATCTGAAGCGGAATGCCGAACTGGCCATTCCCGGTCGCCATCTGGGCCTTACCATCTCTGAAAGGCAGAACATGGAGCGCTTCATCGCGTTGGCAGCGCAAGAGGTGGAAGCCCATGTGGATATTGACAGGATAATAGCCTTGTCACATCAAGCGGCAAAGCCAGGGCAAGACAACTCATCCACTCCCCCGGAAGACGGGTCTTGCACTAAAGCCTATCGTGCCATCCCGGCGACGAAGATCCTGCTGGCTCGCGATGAGGCTTTCAACTTCACCTATCGAGCCAACCTCGACAAACTGGCCGAGATGGGCGAGGTAAAGCTGTTCTCGCCCTTGCACGATGCCTCTCTGCCTTGCCTCTCCCCAGGCAATGAGCAGGTCATGCTCTATCTTCCTGGCGGCTATCCCGAACTCTTTGCCAAGGAGTTGGAGGCGAATGTGTCGATGCGTCGTGCCATAAGAGAGTTTGCGGAATCAGGCGGACGCATCCTTGCCGAGTGTGGTGGCTTTATGTATCTTTGCCGTAGTATCGACGGTACGGAGATGTGTGGCATACTGCCTCTCGAAGCCACCATGGAGGGGGCTCGCTTGCATCTTGGCTATCGGCAGATGGAGTGGGAGGGGCATTCGGTCAGGGGACACGAATTTCATTATTCCAGCATAAGGGACACGGGGCTTCCCGATGAGGCGGAGGTCATACGCATCCAGCATTCCGCTTCGGGCAAGGAGGTGGATACGCCCATCTATAGATATAAGAATGTGGTGGCCGGCTATACGCATTGGTATTGGGGAGAGGATGGGGAGTGCAACCCCCTTTCTCCGCTTTGCCTTGAAAGCAACCGTCTGGCTGAGAGTGAAATGTAGCATACGTAAGGTAGGTTGATGACAGATAGTAGGACAATGGGAAAGATAATCATGATAACGGGTGGTCAGCGCTCGGGAAAGAGCACGGAGGCAGAGCGGTTGGCGCTTTCGCTTGCGGCAAATCCCGTCTATATGGCCACGGCTCACATCTGGGATGATGAGTTTCGCGAGCGAGTACGCATCCACCAGGAGCGTCGAGGTAAGGAGTGGACGAACATAGAGGAGGAGATGTACCTGAGCAGGCATGATGTGCAGGGCAGGGTGGTGCTCATAGATTGTTGCACGTTGTGGGCCACGAACTATTATTTCCAGGATCAGGATGCCGCCTCACAGTGCTCTGAGGGGAATGATGCGTCGGATGAACCGTCGGCGCAGTCGTTGCCGGAGGTTGGTAGAGCCTTATCCTCCCTAAAGGAAGAGTTCGACCGCTTCACCTCTCAGGATGCCACCTTTATATTCGTTACCAACGAGATTGGCCTGGGAGGAGTGAGCGCCAATGCCGTTCAGCGAAGGTTCACCGACTTGCTTGGGTGGTTCAATCAGTACGTGGCCTCCAGGGCCGATGAGGTGTATCTTATGGTCTCTGGCATCAGGGTGAAGATAAAGGGCTAAGTAATGGTTTTACCATCATTAAAGTGAAATCCCTCTACAGATTAGGGATTCTTCTCTTGGCGGTTTGCAATAAAGTGCTTATCTTTGCAGCATCATACAGATAAAACTTAGTGATAATCTTTAAAAAACATAGAGTTATGAATACAATGAATATGATAAAGAGCTTTCTGCTTGTAGCTATGATGAGCGTTTCGTCGATGACTTATGCTCAGAGATACCAATCCATGTACGCTGTCAGAGGCCAGAGAGTTATGTTTGATGGCAGGGAGATACGCTCGGCCGACCCACATACTTTCCAGATTCTGGGTTATGGCTATGCCAAGGACCGCAACAATGTGTATCTTGACGGACAGATTCTTCGTTTCGTTGATCCCACCACCTTCCGTCTGCATGGCAATCCTCATCACGACCCTCACTATGATGCTTCTCATAGCGACATTCAGCCAGTAGCTCCTGGAGGTCATGGACACGCAGTTGATGTTCATCCTGGCAATACTCCCGTTGATGTTCGTCCCGGCAATACTCCCGTTGATGTTCGTCCCGGCAATGGCCGTTATGAGGACGATTATTATGACAACCGTCGTCCTGCCCCCAGCTACATGGTAAGCAACTTCGATGTTTACTTCGACGGTCGTAAGATTCAGGGTGCTACAGCCAGCTCGTTTAAGGATCTTGGCTATGGTTACGGAAGGGACAATTTTAATGTTTACTACTATGGCGAAAAGATTCAGGGCGCTTCAGGCAGTTCGTTCAAGATTGTAGGCGAAGGCTACAGCAAGGACGCTTTCAACGTTTACTACTATGGCAAGAAGGTGAAGGATGCCAGCGGCTCCTCATTCAAGATTGTAGGCGAAGGCTACAGCAAGGATGTTTTCAATGTGTTCTACTATGGCGAGAAGGTCAGCAACGCAAATCCCTCTACCTTTAAGCTCGATGGCAATGGCTATGCTCACGATGCCTTCAATACCTACTACTATGGCAAGAAGGTCAACAGATAAGCAAGACAAGGTTTAAGCATAAAAAGAACAGAGACGTACCCAAGTGCATAGGTATGTCTCTGTGCTTTTTATATGATGGGGGATGTGCCTTTGCCTCGTACTCTGCGCTGATTTACGGATATTTACGTTGACAAGGTTGAACAGGAAGACGTAGCACACATCCGACTCTTTGAGTCACCGAAGGCATACATAAGCAATGCTGTGGTGGGCAAGCTCATAGTAATCTGTACATTCCACCTGCCATCAGTTTGACTACACCTCGCATCTCAAGTGCGAAGAGGATGGCAGACAGTTGGCCGATGGGGATGACCGACTCTATGGAGATTTGGTTGATGGCCTTTCCGTCGGAGCCTTTAAGGCAGTCAGCGATTCGTCGTTCCTCGTCGCTGAGTTCAAGGAAAAGTTCTCGTTGGATGGGTTGATGCTGAACCTGACGGGCAGCCTCCCTTGAGGGCCATCCCAGCAACTCGATGAGGTCGTTGGCAGAGGTAATGAGGTGTGCCTTGTCCTGCCGTATCAGCATGTGGCAGCCCATCGACATAGTGTCGCCCACGCGACCAGGGAATGCAAAGACGTCGCGATTATAGTCGTTGGCTATCTCTGCGGTAATGAGCGATCCACCCTTGGCAGCACTTTCCACCACAATCGTGGCATCGCACATTCCTGCCACAATGCGGTTGCGTGCCACGAAATTCATCTTCTCGGGTGTTGTGCCCGACATGTATTCCGTCAGCAATCCACCTTGCGTAAGCATTTGCCTGGCAGTTTCTTGGTGCATCCTTGGATAGACACGGTCAAGGCCATGTGCCAGCACACCGATTGTCTTCAACCCTTGGCTCAAGGCGGCACGATGTGCATGGATGTCGATGCCGTAGGCCAAACCGCTCACCACAAGGCAGTCGGGACATAGTTGCGCCATCTCGGTCAGCAGGTTGCGACAGATATCTTTGCCGTACTCGGTGCATTGGCGTGTTCCCACCATATTGATGATGCGAAGGCTGTTGAGGTCGGCATTACCACGGTAGTAGAGCACGATGGGGGCATCGGGGCACTCACGCAGTCGGCCTGGATAAGCCTCATCGCCAAGAGTGATGCATTGTATGCGTTTGCTTTTAGCCCACTCCAGTTCCTGTTGCACACGAGGCAGGAACTCATCCATCTTTGACAGATTCTCCTGCAAGGCCGGAGAAACGTCGGGCAGAACCGATTTGATGTCGTGGCGGTTTTCGTAGATGGCTGTGGCAGATCCTAACGCATCCATCAGAATGCGTTGTGTCGGCACGTTGAGACGCGGTACGCGTGTCAGGGCCATAGAGTAGAGTATCTCAGAATCAGACAAGTTCGACAAATTGTTAGGAATTGATAATTTAGGACGATTTCACCATCACTTTAGGACGATTTCATCTAATAGGCGGTCAACTGTCGCAATGGACTATCGCGACAAGATATCCTGCAGTTTTGCATCCAGTTCCGGGCACGACTTCATGAGTCTTCCGTTCAGCATGCACACGGTGTCAACACGTGCCTTGACAACCAGTTTCTCGTCAGCCAGTCGGAAGATGTCCTGAAAGAAAACGTACTTGATGCCATCGTGTTCCAGACGCAGTCGAACGGCAAACTCGTCTCCGCTGCGGAGGGGTACTTTATAGTCGATGGTGATGCGAGCCACCACAGCGTCGATGCCTTGCTCGTGCATGGCCGAGAAGCTGATGTCGTGCGACAGCAGAAACTCGTGGCGACAATGCTCGGTGTAATGCTGGTAATTGGCATTGTTGACAATACCCTGAAGGTCGCACTCGTAGTCGCGAACCTTCATTTTCAGTTCATAATCGTAGGTCATAATATTTCTTTAGGTTCCAGAAGATTTTAGATATTCATATCCAAAGCGACAACGCAGGCAGTCCTTCTTGTCGCAATACTCACGCTTCAGCTGTATGAGAGCCTGACTGTCGGCTGCCGTGTCCACCTTGATGCCGCAATCCTGCCATTGGCGCAGTATGTAGTTGTTCTCTGCCTTGACCTGCTCCAGTAGTTCCAAAGCCCTATGCTCGTATTTGTCCTCGTTGTGGTGACGCCCGTAGGCATAGAGAACCGGTACTACCACATTGATGATAAGCAGGTCGATGGAAGACTTCGACAATCCCTTCACGGCAAAGCATTCATAGAGTTGCTTGACGCTATCTGCATCCAGCAGGCGACTCAGTTCGGCGGTTCCATTCTGGTAGATCTGGGTGAGTTGCAGGATGCGTACGTGCGGGAAGTTCTGTGGACGGGTTCGCATGTAGCGCCAGTCTTTTTCCGTCAGAGTGTCGGTCAACGAGAATTTGTGTGCCAGATAGGCGTATTCCTTGGTCAGCTTCTCGTCGCCCACCTTGTCGAGCAGACCTGCCGTTCCAAGAAACAGGGCTTGCAGTTGGAAGAGGTCGTCGCGATGCTTGGCCGTGGCATGAAGGGGTAAGATGCGTCCCCATCGCTCAAAAGCATCGCCATTGAGCGAGAAGCCAAAGCTGCGGGCCAGCGTCACCATCAAGGCACGCACCCAGTCTCCATGCGTTTCCTCCACCCACTTCAGTACCCTTTCCGAGCGTTCCTTCAGTCTCTCACACAGTAGGGCGTCCATCCAGCTGTGAACCGTAAGCGAGGCGATGTGTGGTATAATGCGATGGCAACGGGGATAGTCCATCGTGGTGAGCAGTTCCTCGTAGTGTGCGTGCAGGGAGTCGGGAATCTGCACAACCACCTGAGGCAGACGTTTTCCGCTGTGCGTGTCCACCTCCACATCGGCATTCGCGGTAACATGCAAGATGACATTGTCGTAGGCAGCGTCGAGGTGATGGTTATGCCGGTACCAATCCGATGAAAGCAGATGAAGCTCCACATTGCCTGCCCACATCGTATTGCCTATACGAATCTTGGCATTGAAGAAGTCAGGACCTGCATTGGGGTTGCCAAGTCCGGGGTCGATGACCTCCACTGCCTGCCCATCCGTGGTGCACAATTGCCGAAGGGGGAGCATCTTGCATTTCCATGCATAATGAAGGAGTTTTTCCATCTACTTTTGGGTTACTTAAAGTTAAATAAAGTCAGTTTTTCACTCTCTGCGTTAAATAATGCTACAAAAGTAGTCATTTTCGCGAAAAAAGTCTACCTTTGCAACAAAATTAGAGCAAAAAAACACATTATTTATGAAAATAGCATTAATTGGGTACGGCAAAATGGGCCGTATGATTGAGCAGATAGCTCTTGGCCGTGGCCATGAGATCGTAAGTGTCATTGACATCGACAACCAGCAGGACTTCGACAGCGAGGCCTTCAAGAGTGCCGATGTGGCCATTGAGTTTACCACCCCTTGGACGGCCTACGACAACTACCTGAAGGCATGGAAGGCTGGTGTGAAGGTGGTGAGTGGTTCTACCGGTTGGATGAAGGAGCATGGCGACGAGGTGCGCAAGGCTTGCACCGATGAGGGTAAGACCCTCTTCTGGGCCAGCAACTTCAGCGTGGGTGTGGCCATCTTCAATGCCGTAAACCGTTACCTGGCCAAGATAATGAACCAGTTCCCCCAGTATGATGTGAACATGGTCGAGACGCACCATGTGCACAAGCTCGATGCTCCTTCTGGTACTGCCATCACCTTGGCTGAAGCCATCGTGGAGGAGTTGGACCGCAAGGAACGCTGGGGCTTGCATGAGACTGCCGAGAATGTGCTTCGCATCGACGACATCCGCCGTAAGGAGGTGCCTGGTATTCACACCATCACCTACGATTCGCCCGAGGATCTCATCACCATCACGCATGATGCCCACTCTCGTCAGGGATTTGCCCTGGGTGCTGTGCTGGCTGCTGAATACACGGCACAGCACAGTGGCTTGCTGACTATGAGCGACTTGTTCAATTTCTAATTCACAAACGAGGAAATAAATGATATACACTTTCAAGAAGCCCGCTCGCAAGGACATCATCAAGTGCAGCGTGGTGGTGGTGCTCTACATAGCCTTCCTTATCTGGATTGAATCGTGGTGGGGACTTCTCGCCCTCCCCTTCATTATCGACAACTACATCACCAAGTACATCAACTGGTCGTGGTGGAAGGATAGCGAAAGTCCTGTGGTTCGACTGGTCATGAGTTGGGTGGATGCGCTTGTCTTTGCCCTTGTGGCCGTTTACTTTGTCAACATCTACTTCTTCCAGAACTACACCATTCCCAGTTCATCGTTGGAGAAGAGTCTCCTGATTGGTGACTATCTGATGGTGAGCAAGTCGAGCTATGGTGCTCGTGTGCCTCAGACTCCTCTCCACATGCCTCTTTGCCAGCACACCTTGCCTTTCGGCATCGGTAAGAGCTACATTGAAAGCGTACAGTGGGATTACAAGCGTATTCATCCCGAGCGCATTCCCGTAAACGATATTGTGGTGTTCAACTTCCCTAACGGCGATTCTGTGCTCTACAACGTGCAGGAGGCTGATTATTACGACTACTGCTACGGTTATGGCCGAAGCCTCTACAGTCAGAAGCATGGACTTGAACTGGTGCTCGACTCTGTCAGCACTTTGCAAAAGCGCAGATACTTTGAGGAGTGCTATAGCCTCGGACAGCAGTACATCGCCGCTAATCCCGGTGAACTGGGTAAGGTTATATGGCGCCCTGTTGACCGTCGTGAGAACTATGTAAAGCGCTGTGTGGGTACTCCCGGACAGGTACTTGAGATCAAGGACCGTATTGTATATCTGGATGGTAAGCCCAATAAGGAGCCCGACAATGTGCAGTACAGCTATCGTCTGGAACTCATACAGCAACTGCCCGAAGACCTCGTGGACGAGCTTGAACTGAGCAGCGAGCAGCTCAGTCAGCTGTATGGCACAGGGTGCATGCCTCTCACACAGCATGCCTATGCAGACTTGAAGAGTCGTACCGACTTGGTGAGCAGCATATCGCTGATTGAGCAGGAGGAGGACGAGCGTCTGTTCCCCAAGAATGGTGGCTATCATTGGTCGTGCGACAACTATGGTCCCCTGTGGATTCCTGAAAAGGGAAAGGAGATTCCTGGTGGACTTACTCTCGAGAACTTGCCTCTCTATGAGCGTATCATCGACATTTATGAGAACAATGACCTCAAGGTTACCGACGATGGCAAGATTCTCATCAACGGTAAGGAAGCCAAGAACTATACTTTCAAGATGGACTACTACTGGATGATGGGTGACAACCGTCACTACTCTGCCGACTCTCGTTTCTGGGGTTTTGTGCCTGAGGATCATGTGGTGGGCAAACCCATCCTCATCTGGTTCAGTAAGGATCCCAACAAGGGACTCTTCAACGGCATACGTTGGAAGCGCTTGTTCCGTTGGGTGGACAATATCAAATGAAAAAAGAAAAGATATTCTTTGTCGTATTGCTATCCGTTGTGACCCTTCTGCTTGCAGCACGTCTGTTTGTGGTGGATGTGGTCAGAGTTCCTCAGGACAGCAAATGCCCGCGTGCTGGCAAGCTTTCGTTTGTCGGCCGATGGTCCTACGGCTACAGGCTTCCTTGGAAAGCCACCTCGCGCATCAGCTACTCGCTGGGCAAGCGCAACGATTGGGTGGCTTACAACCAGCCTGTCACTTCGCGCGATGAGCAGGCCGACACCACCGCGGTACGTGTGGGAATGTTGGCTGCCATTCCCGGTGATACGATATGGTATAACAACGAGAGCGGAAGCATCTCTGTCAAGGCCGATAAGAAGCATGGTTTCTCACATCCACTCATTGTGCCTGCCAAGGGACAGAAGATTGCCATCAACAACGACAATATGCGTTTTTACGCAATTCTCATCACTCTTCACGAACCGGTCAAGGCTACTGTGGTGGATGGTACGCTTTGCGTGAGTGGAGAAATGGTCAAGCAGTACACCTTCCAGCATGATTATTACTGGGTGGAAAATGGCGACAAGAAGAATCCTTCTGACTCCAGAACCTATGGCTTTGTGCCTCACGCATCGCTGATTGGAAGAATATTGTGAGAAGTCTTGTCCTTCTGAGCTACCCTTGTCAAAGGTTCAGCTTTCCCCCGAGGCCCCTCCGTAGATGCTACGTAAAATACGGAGGATGGTCGGGAGAACCTAAGATGCAGGCAGAAGGCAGAGAATACGCTCTAAGGCCGACATTGTCAGGTGGTATCTTGCAACATTCATAGTCAGGTGGACCTAAGTGCAAATCTTTTCAGGTGTCCTTATATGCCAATTTAATTGTTTGTCAATTCTTAATTTTTAATTGCTAATTGGAAAACCTCATCCTTCCTTCCACATACTTGGGCCCTATCCCTCTCTTTGCTGCCATGTGGCGCAATGGTGGGGCGCAGATTGAGCAATACGACCATTACGTAAAGCAGACCTTCCGTAACCGTTGCGTCATAGCTGGCCCTAATGGCACGCAGACACTCACCATACCTGTGGAAAAGCCTGCCGACCACAAGGCCTACATGCGCGATCTTCGTATCAGCGACCATGGTAACTGGCGACACCTGCATTGGAATGCGCTTGAGTCAAGCTATGGCAAATCGCCCTTCTTTGAATACTATGCCGACGACCTGCGTCCGTTCTACACCGAGCGTCGCTGGGAGTTTCTCATCGACTTCAACGAAGAACTTACCCATACCATTCTCGAACTGCTTGACATTGAGGTGGAGATGAAGCGCACGTCGGCCTTCTCTGGTGCTGACTTGCATCAATGGGCTGAACCCAGTGCTCTCCGCACCCTTCCATTTAAGCCATATTATCAGGTTTTTGCACAGCGTCAGGGCTTCCTTCCCCATCTGAGCATTGCTGACCTTCTCTTCAATATGGGTCCCGAGGGTGTGTTGGTAATAAATACGTAATCTCCTACTTCCCGACTTTTGAATATGGTTAGAATGCAGGGAATAAGGGTAATGCTGAAATAACAGACTTGTTATTATATGGAAGTGATCAAAATTGTTTTATAATAGCAAGGTAATTGGCCAGGAAATCAAGTGATAAATTAGGAGTTGACAATAAGAGTTAAGCATTCTGTTTCTCTGAATGTCTTTTTCTTTATACTACATCGATTTACAAATGAACATACTACTCGACTTACATACCCACACGTTGGCCTCAGGGCATGCCTATAACACCATCATGGAGATGGCCAAGACTGCATCGGAAAAAGGATTGCAGTATCTGGGTATTACAGAGCATGCACCCCATATTCCAGGCACTTGCGACCCTATCTATTTCCGTAATATGCACACCATTCCCCGACAGATGTATGGTGTGAATCTTCTGCTGGGTGCCGAACTGAACATCCTTGACACCAAGGGTACGCTCGACCTTGACGAATGGTATTACGAGCGTTGCCTCGACATTCGCATTGCAGGCATCCACCGCCTCTGCTGGGAAGGTGGTACCATCGAACAGAACACTCACGCTATGGTCACGGCCATCCGCAATCCCTATGTGAACATCATCAGTCACCCTGGCGATGGAACGGCCGACCTGCTCTTTGAACCCATCGTCTTGGCTTCTAAGGAATGCCACACGCTACTCGAAATCAACAATTCATCTTTCAAGCCCACCCGAGGTCTTGATGCCTCCTATCGCAATTACAAGGAAATCCTGCAGCTCTGCAAGCGCTACGAGGTGCCCGTCATCTTGGGTAGTGACGCCCACTTTTGTACCGACATAGCCAACTATGCCTACGTCCTGCCTCTTTTGCAGGAGGTCGAGTTTCCCGAGGCATTGGTGATGAACCACCAACCCGAGACATTCTTCGAGTACACAGGGTTGAAGGTGAAGGCTTAATTCTTGTCTGGCAGAAGTTGCCTTGCAATCTCTTTTGTCTTGGAGAACCTATTATCGCGCTTTGCGCTAGTAAAAAGTGAATAGTGAAAAATGAATAATAACCGCGCGACCTAATGTGATGGTGTGTAAGAAAAAAAATATTTTTCTGACTCATCCCGATGCTTTCCCGATGCTTTCCCGATACATTCCCGATACATTCCCGATGCTTTCCCGATGCTTTCCCAGTACTTTACCGAAAGTACTCCGGTACCATCACGATAGTACTCCGACATCATCCCGATACCATCCCGTAGTCAACCCGATACTTTCCGAGGCCACAAAAAAGGTCAACCTCCTTGTGTAGAGGCTGACCTTAGATGTTTTTCTGTGTGTAAATCGTCTGTGAGGACTGTTGCTATTTTTTCTTTTTCTCAATTTCGTACTGAGCATATTCTTCGATTTCGCGCTCAGCTACGTGAGCTAAACCGTAGTGTTCGTCGTGCTGAGAAATGTCAAGGCCAATCTCCTCTGACTTCTCGCTTACGCGCATGGGGATGAAGTGGTCAACAAGCCAGTAGCCGAAGTAGCTTACTACGAAAGTGTAGGCAATGACCAGCACGATAGCCAGCAGGTGATACAGAAAGACTACTACTCCCTCGCCAGTACCCGAAATAAGTCCTTCCTCAATAAAGATACCTGTCAACACCGTACCGAAGATACCACCTGTTCCGTGAGTGGGGAACACGTCGAGTGCATCGTCGATGCTACTCTTCTCGCGCCAATGCACGGCAATATTACATATCATAGTGATGATGAACGAGATGGTGATGCTCTGACCAACCGTGACATAACCGGCAGAAGGTGTGATGGCAACCAAACCCACTACGCAACCCACGGCAGCACCCATGGCACTCGGCTTGCGTCCTCGCAGACAGTCGAAGAAGATCCATGTCATCATGGCCACGGCTGAGGCTGTGTTGGTGTTGAGGAATGCCTTGATGGCAGTACCATCTGACTGGAGGCTTGAACCGGCATTGAAACCGAACCAACCCAGCCACAGCATAGCTGCACCCAGCAATACGAAGGGAATGTTGGCAGGCTCGGTGTTGCGGTTCTTTGTCTTACGTTTGCCAAGGAACAAGGCTCCTGTCAAAGCGGCGACTCCACTCGAGGCGTGCACCACTATACCACCCGCAAAGTCCACTACACCCCAGTTCATGAACAGACCGTCGGGATGCCACGTCATGTGTGCCAGCGGACAGTAGATGAAGAAAAAGAAGAATATCATGAACCACATGTAGCCAGAGAAACGTACGCGTTCGGCAAACGAACCGGTGATAAGCGAAGGGGTGATAATGGCAAACTTCATCTGGAACAGGGCAAACAAAGCCAAGGGTATGGTGGCTCCACCCACGAACTTGCCTGTGTTCTCGGTGATGTATGTGGCTCCACCTACGCCATCGAGCATGGGAAACGACAAAGGGTTACCAATGATGCCAAGACCGCCCACATCGTCGCCGAAGCACAATGAGAAGCCTATGACAACCCACAGCACGGATATCAAGCCCATGGCTATGAACGATTGCAACATGGTGGAAATCACGTTTCTGGCTCCCACCATACCTCCGTAGAAGAATGAGAGTCCGGGTGTCATCATCAATACAAAGATGGTGGCAGTAATCAGCCATGCCACATCGGCGGGATTGATCTGTCCTTCACCACTACCAAACGAACATGCGAATGAGTGTTCGGGCGCTACTGCACCCCAAACGGCAAAGATAACCATCGCCGTCATCAGGATTATCCAACGTTTCTTTACTTTTTTCATAATACAATGTTTTGCTTGTATGACATTTTGTTAGTTGTTCACCTTGTTTGTTGTGTTTCTGTCAACAAATTCCTTGCAAAGGTACGCAATATGTAAGTATTGAGCAAAGAAAAATAACAAAAAGTTATCAAATTGTAGCTTTTTGGTATGATTTTGATACAAAAACAATCAAAATAATGTTCTTTTTGTTATGCTACGCCTCACGTTTTGGATGATTGTATATGAAAAAAAGTGTGGGTCGTGACAAATTTCCACAACCCACACATACGGAAAAAACATACTATTATTTATGCCATTTGGCCATTGCCATTACCATCCTAAGAGACGGATACCCACGGTGAAGCTTTGGAATGAGGGACCGAAGTCGGAGTTGAGGACATTCATGGGTGAATAGCGGGCATAGAAGCCGACAGACTTATACATCACGCTGGCCAGCAGGTTGACGGTAACGGGATTGAAATGTACGCCCTTTGAAATGTCCTTGTACTTTTCACCGCCCAGTTCATAGGTTGTCTTGATGCTGTTATATTTGGCCTTGTTGGTCTTGAAACAAAGTTCGGGACCTGCTGTGATAGCCCAGCCATTATTCCAACGATGTGTGTAGAGGAGTGGCATGGTGAGATTGAAGCTATGCAAACGAGAGAACTTGGGATTTGCACCTGTAGGATAAGAGGCTAATTCTATCTGGCCGTTATCATCTTGCACGAACTGAGTCTGGTCCGTCATACGATAGTTGCGCCACAACAGACCGAAACCAAGACCAATCCTGTTATTCTTGTTGAAACGTAAGTTCACACCTACCAGGTTACTCCAATCCACCTCGATGCTCGAACCCATGTTGGTGCTCATGCCTGCAGGCGTGCCGGTAGTGCCTGTAAAGCCTATACCGATGTTACCTCCTATCTCGAGGGTAAACTCATTCTTATATTCTTTTACATTAGATCCCCATTTCTCGCGCAGATAGCTGAGGCTGAAATCAAAGCCACCAGGGTTTCTTTCCTCGTGATACAAGGAATCTTCCGAAGAGCTGTGTTTAGCTATACCTACCCCCACGGAATACTTGGTGGTATTAATCATTTCTGTTTCCTGTGCCATGGCAGATACGCCTGCCCACATTGTCATTGCGCAAAGGATAGCGCGCATAGTATTCTTTTTCATATTTTTCTTTGTTTTTTTACTTTTTCTTAAACATTTTCTTTAACTCTTGCATTCCGGCGTTTCCTTCTATATATACGAGGGTGATGTTGTAGCCTCCCCTCGACGACTCGTAGCACTGGTAGCACAGGTATCGGTTCAGATTCATCTTCTGTTGCTTGCTGCCGACCTGAGGAAAGTGCTTGATGCAGTATGACACGATATCGTTCTCGCGGCCGTATTCCAAATCCTCCGACTCATCCATGTTACCCACGTCCTGCTTGACGATGTTATAGATTCTTGTCATCTCCTCAGCGGTGACGTTGGCCTTGATGCTACGGAAGTAATACAAATGGTAGGCTGCCAGCGACTGCCCCTTCGCCAAGGTTTCCACCATACGCTTCTTGGGGATGACCTTACCTTCAAAGATGGGCGATACATGAAGGTCTTTCTGTGCCATGGCAAGAATGAAAGGCGCCATGAGCAACCATAATAATAAAAATGTCCGTTTCATATCTAAATCTTTTTTAGTTTCCAAATATTCCTTCCAGTTGAGCCACAGGGTCCGACGGTCCGTTGTCGAGCACATCCTCCATCGTGCTGGCCATCAGTTGCATCACGGCCTCTGGGTCGGTTATTTCCTCTCCATACACATAGGCAACCATGTCGGGTTCGGTGTGACTGCCCCAAACCATTGGTACGGTAATGGCGACTGCTATGAGGCAAGCGGCTGCCGTCCACATCCATGCCATACGCTTGCGTATGGGGCGCATCTGCTTCTTTTCTGTATGAACCGCAACCTCCTCGCGACGGCGCATCTCCTGGTCGTAGAGTGCCTCGTCGATGGTGAGTGTGCCCAGCATCTCTGCGATGAGTTTCCAATCGTCGGGTGCATCTTGGCGCGACACCTCCAAGGCTAGTTGCTGTTCCTCCTGAGGAGTAGTCTCCCCCTCAAGGTAGCGCTGGATGAGCTGTTCTGTTTCGTTGTATGTCATTGTCTTAATCTTCGTTTTAATTCTTCAAAAACCTTTTTGCGTGCCGTTGATACCATGCTCTTTACCGAAGCTTTAGGGATTTGGGTACGCTGTGATATCTCGTCGTTTGAGAGGCCTTGCATCTGCCGCAGTTCAAAGAGGTTCCGTTCGCTGGGCTTCAGTTGGCCGATGGCGTTGTTCAGTGCATCGTTGAGTTCGGTTTCCTCCAGTTGTTCGTGCGGCGAGAGTGCCGTTTCCGGCTGTGTCTGCTGCCCGGTGCCGTCCAGGGTGTTCAGCTCCACCGTCCGTTTTCGCTTTCGCACCATGTCCATGCAGCAATGTTTTGCAATGCGTATGGCTAATCCTCGATGCGAGAGTCCTGCTTCAAGCCGTTCGTGCAGCTTCCAGAGTGTGAGCAATCCCTCCTGCGCCACGTCATCGGCTTCAACCTCGCTGTGGAAGAACTGCTGCCCGATGTTAAACATCACGTCTCGCAATTCTGAGGCTATTGTTTCAAATTCTTGTTGCTTCATTTATTTTATCGTTTCTGCATTATAAACGTAAGAAAGGAAGAAAAGTTAAGTTGAAAATGAGTTTTTTTTTTTAATTTTGCAAAAAAAAGTATTTTTGGGTGGACTCATAAGAAGCTAAACATATACGTAACATGAAAAAAATCAAGGCTTTTATCCATAATCTTCTGCAGAACGAGAAATTGAAGCAAAAGCTCAACTCCGTCATCTTTGAGAGTGATACCAAGCTGGGCAAGACGTTCGACATCACGTTGCTGTGGGTTATCGTGGCAAGCATCATGCTGGTCATCGTGGAGAGCATGCCAGGGCTTCATCCCGTGCTGAAGACTATCTTCACGGTGCTGGAGTACGTCTTTACGTTCTTCTTCACGTTGGAGTATCTTTGCCGTTTGTATTGTTCGCCCAAACCCATAAAATATTTCTTCAGCTTCTTCGGAATCATAGACCTCGTGTCCACCTTACCCTTGTACCTGGGGTGGATCATTGGTTCGGCCCGCTACCTGATGATTCTGCGCACGTTCCGCCTCATTCGCGTGTTCCGTGTATTTAAGCTGTTCAGTTTCCTGGAGGAGGGCGATAAGTTGATGAAGTCGCTGCGCTTGAGTTTCCGCAAGATAGCCGTCTTCTTCCTCTTTGTGCTCATCATGACCATAGCATTGGGCACGTTGATGTACATGATGGAAGGCAATCAACCCAACACCCCCTTTACCGATGTGCCCACCAGTATCTACTGGGCTATTGTGACCATGACTACCGTGGGTTACGGCGATCTGGCTCCTGTCACCCTCCTGGGTCGCTGCCTGAGTGCCGTCATCATGTTGCTTGGCTACACCATTATGGCTGTGCCCACGGGTATTGTCAGTGCACAGTTCATTCACGACAAGCGCCACTCGTCGGAGGATAAGAAGCCTGCCGACGATGCACCAAAATGTCCCGAGTGTGGCTGCCCGTTGCCCGATGAGGCTTTCTATTGTCCCCATTGTGGCAAACAGCTTCCCGATGAGATGTGGGGTGGGGGCAATTAAGTGATGGTGAAAGAGTGAGTTGGTGTCAGGTTGATTTTTGTCATCTCTCAGCTGAGTTGGCATTTTTCTTGCTCCTGGGTGCACCTTATGCTCGCTCGTTTAGCTTACGTCTGGCTTACGTGTTTTTACGTAAGCCAGACGTAGGCCAATTGAGTGAAACCTGAGTGAAACATGGAGGAACGTGGGAGTCACGAGCAGCTTGCTTGCAATGGACTTTTTGCGTGGCGCATTAACAGGGTTGCAATCAGGTGTAACCCATATAGTAATCGT
>JAZLKL010000173.1:0-3610 GCA_045597585.1 Bacteroidaceae bacterium
TTGTTGATTTCTTGGAGGTTACAAGAAAATGATGGGGTTAAATTCCAATTAATATGTACGCACGCGCGAGGGTACTCGTACAACTCGGTCTTCAAATTGACCTTCGCGAGCTCAGGTCAACACGAAGACCTCTTTAGTTTACTGAATAATACTTATTAATCTGAATTTTAAATATTTATAACATTTTATATTTGTTTGTTTAACATATTTATTGTACCTTTACGGTGTTAAAATCCGAGTGAGATGAAGTTTACGTCACAGAATAAGCAACTGACCTTCGACCTGTTCCGCTCTTCCCTTGATGAGCTGGACAAGACCAATCGTTGGGTTGTGCTTGGCGACCTTCTCCCTTGGGCAGAGATAGAAAAGAAGTACAATTCCAAACTCAACAACCAGGTTAAAGGTGCAGGAAACAAACCAGCCCGTCTCATCATTGGTGCCATGATCATCAAGCACAAGCTAAACCTCGGCGACGAGGAAACCATCCAGATGATTCAGGAGAATCCCTACATGCAATACATGTGCGGTTTGCCAGAATACACCACCAAGCCCGTGTTCGACCCAAGCCTCTTTGTCACAATTCGCAAGCGCATAAGCGAAGAGGAGCTAAACGACATGACTGTATCTCTGCTAAAGGAGCAGCGCCTTAAACAAGAGAAGAAACATTTGGCAAGTAAGTGTCATAATTAGGTTTATATTAGATTGAGCTACCTTTGGCACATCGAGTGAACTTCTTATGAGCAAGATTACAGTATCACGTTGAACATCCAGCCGAGCAGCATTATCATAAGGGCTACTGTGCCGAAGAAGATGCCTATGAGTCGCCAGGTCATGACCTTTTTAAGCATGGTGGCTTCGGGGAGTGAAAGTCCTACGACCGCCATCATGAATGCGAGTGCTGTGCCAAGAGGAATGCCTTTGGCCACGAATACCTGCACCAGAGGAACGATGCCTGCTGCATTGGCATACATCGGTACGGCAATGAGCACACTGGCAGGAACACCAAAGACACCAGCCTTCTGCATGAAGTCTGCAAAGAAATCCTCTGGAACATAACCATGGATGCCAGCTCCGATGGCGATACCAAGCAAGACGTAAAGGATGACTCCACGAACGATGCCAAGGGACTCTTTTACGATGGCTGGCAGACGTTTCATGAAGGGTACACGCTCCGCTTCAAATTCTTCATTGACTTGCATCTGCATCTGTTGCATCTGGATGATCCAAGGCGAAAGGTAGCGCTCGAGCTTCATCTTGCCCAATACGAATCCACCGATTGTCCCCATCAGTATGCCACACACCACATAGATGGTAGTCACCTTAACGCCGAATGTGCCAAGGAACATGGCAACGGCTACTTCGTTGACCAGAGGTGAGGTGATGAGGAAGGCAAAGGTCACACCCAACGGTATGCCGCCTTTTACGAAACCAATGAACAACGGTATACTGGAGCAGGAGCAGAACGGAGTGATGGCTCCGAAGATGCTTGCCATAAGATATTGGAAACCGTACATCTTATGCGCAGTCAGGTAGTTGCGTAGTCGATCTATTGGGAAATACGCATTGACCACACCCATCACAATGCTTATGAGGAAGAGCAACAGGACAATCTTCAGCGAGTCATAGACGAAGAAGTTGACTGCCTCGCCGAGACGTGATGAAGCATCAAGACCAATGAGGTCGTAGATAAGCCAATCGGCAAATGTCTGTATCATTTCGTTGAAAAGTTTATTGGTTTAAAGTTTATGGTTAATGGAGTCAACTATCCACCGCAACAGCAGCATTTAGGCAGGTGCAAACCTTTGACATCGACGAGATAGAACGTCTGCATCTTCTTCTTGATTTCGTCACGGATGCGACGGAACTCTGCCATAATTTCGTCATCAGTTCCAGTGGATGAAGCAGGATCATCAAAGCCGATGTGCATACGCTTTCCGACCTTGCCTGTGAATACGGGGCACGACTCGTTGGCACCTCCACAGACGGTGATGACGAAATCCCACTCTTCGCCAAGGAACAGTTCTACGCTCTTTGGTGTTTCCATGCTCAAGTCAATGCCCACTTCCTGCATTGTCTTGATAGCGAAAGGATTGACTTCTGCGGCAGGTTTTGTTCCTGCTGACTGTACTTCTACATTTTTGTCGAATGAGCGCAAGAAGCCCATCGCCATCTGACTGCGGCAACTGTTGCCGGTACAAAGGATAAGTATTCGTTTCATATTTTTCTATGCGATAAAAAATGTGTAACAATAGTATGCGCCCACGAGGACGAAGAGTACTGCAACGAAGCGGTTGAACCATCGTTGGAAGATGGTAACGCGCCCTATGAACTTACTGAGCGACTGCATGCTGAATGCTAAGATCCACGCAACGATGAGCACTGGCAGAGCCGTAGCGATGGCGTACACCACAGGTAGCAGATAGCCTCCGCTTGCATTTGCCGACATAGGGATGAGCATACCGAAATAGAACAATCCGCTGGACGGACAGAAAGCCAGGGCAAAGAGTACGCCAAGGATGAAAGCTCCAAGAGAACCACTTAACCGTTCCGTGCGACCTCCTCCCTGAAAACCGAATTTACCACCCAGGTCGATGAACTCGCTAACAAGCATCAACACACCGATTACGATAAGTGCAGGACCAACAATTACCTCACCCCACTCGCTGATGGCTTGCTGGAGGTCGAAGGTGTCGGCTCCCGCGCGTATGATATAGATAAGGAGTGCACCAAGCAGGGAGTAGGCAATCGTACGTCCGAAGGTGTAGAATACTCCGCTCCACAACACACGCTTGCGATCAGTCATACCCTTTGAAATGAAGCCGATAGCCGTGATGTTGGTGGCTAAGGGACAAGGACTCAGAGCCGTGAGCAATCCTAAGAGGAATGCTGTAAGCACAGGGAGCTGACTGTTATCAATAAGTTGATTGAGGAAGTCCATAGCTATTACTTTATGGCGTTCATCACTTTGTCCTTCACTTCCTTGCGGAAACCCTCAGGATTGCTCCTTGCATTGGCAAAAGCAAAGCGAGTGAGGTCTTCGGCGGTTTCATTCGCACCAGGATTAGTGACAACGAAGAGTGACGAGAATGTCACCTTGTATCTCCTTGCAATCGCCTTGCCTTCATCTGTCGAGAAATCCACCACTCGCATTCGTACCTTTCCCGATTTAACCATCTCTGCCAACTCACTATCCATAAGTGCTTTTGTTTCCTTTTCAATGGCCATGCAGGTCATACAACGCTGCTTGCCGTGAAAATAGATCACTTCAACCTTATTGTCAGATTTAGGTGCCGTAACCTCGGTAGTATTGTTTTCGTTCGACGTATTTGCTCCGTTACAAGCACCCACAGTTACAGCCGAAACAACAGCAGCAACGAGGACGATAATCATTCTTTTCATGATGTTCTGATGTTTATTTGTTCAACAATTCCTTTACTTGCTCATACGAGAGCTTGCCTTTGGCTACAACCTTTTCGTCAACCACGAGTGCAGGAAGCGTCATGACGTTATACTGCATGATGTTCATGATGTCCTCCTCCTTCACAAGGTTAACGTTCAAACCGAGGTCACTAACGACCTTCTCAACTGTAGCGTACAGAGCCTTGCATCC
>JAZLKL010000174.1:0-25049 GCA_045597585.1 Bacteroidaceae bacterium
ACTTTGTTATAAAACAAAACTTTTCTTGACTCTCTGCACTGTACTTATTCCTCTTCCAGTGAGTTTTGCCACATCACGGATGGCATAGCCCTTGTTCAGGAGGTTGATGACCTCTCTATATTCTTCCCTCTTTTTATCCTGTGACTTAATGGAACCTGTAGGTCTGCCGAGTTTGCCACCTTTCTCAACATACTGCTTTCTGCCCGAGTTATTCGCTAAGGCTCATCAAGCTAAAGCAGTCAGCCGGAATGAGATATTATCACGTTCCAACTGAGTACAGGTAGAAAGTGTTGCTATCATGACAGGAGCAAACAATGATGGTTTACCATCCTTATCAAGAAGCGTGAACTGTTCCTTCTGGATATAGAGGTTGATGCCACAGTCAAGCAAATCCTTGACAGAGGCAAGAACCTCAAACGCATTCCTGCCCAATCTCGACAACTCGCTGACGAGAAGGACATCAATGCGATTTTCCTTGCAATACTTAATCGCCTCACACAACACAGGTCGCTCATCATTCTTCTTCGCACCAGAGATGTGTTCCTCGCATACCTTACGGACATCCATCTTTTGATATGCAGCATAGTCCGTCAAGTCCTTGACCTGACGATCGTTGCTTTGTCTGTCACCAATGCTCGATACTCGGGTATAGATGACTGCCATTTTCTGATTCTCCATGTGTTCAAAATATGCTTGTGTTCAAAAAAGTCTGTCGAGACCTATCTTAATACAGGCATTCTTGTTATCGTTATTGTCAAAGATTAAAATGGTCACTCAGCGCCATCCAATTGTGAATTATTTTTATTATTCTATTGTGATCCTACGCTCTGCACTCGGGTTGAACACGCTTTGCTTACGTCTGGCTTACGTGTTTTGACGTAAGCCAGACGTAAGCCAATTATGCGCTGACAGGGTGCTGGTAGGAGGAAAAACGTAAGAAAACCGCTTTGTCTTTCCGTCTGCAAAGATACAAACTGATTATTCGTTTTGTAAATATTTTCAAGAAAAATGATTTCGGCAACACCCCCTACATTAACCAAGGAAGTGCCAGTACTTACTGAGCCAGCCGCACGAGGCGCAAATTATGAGCATCGCTACGAAAGCCGTTGATAGTACGAATGTGATCTGCATAAGTTTCTAATTGACTCGCACGATACGATTCACTCGGAGCAGGCGTAGCCCACCAATAGGTGCTCCACTGCTCTATGCCGTAAAAGCTCGAACCATCGCGGTAGCCCGCAGCGGGCAGACAAACCAGGCCAAGAGAACTCAGTTCATCCAAAGTGTACGATGACTTGAGTGTACCGCTGAAGTTGTCGGGGGCAATAATAAGACAGTTCTTCTTACTATCTGTCTTGGCATCCACCGTCACGCCATGTTTGCAGAGATTGCTTGCATTGTTACGGCTTGAGATAAGGTAATCCCACTCGCCCTGGCTCAAGGCGAAAAAGCCGCTGATGCCCTCCACGGTAAGAGGATTGCTCTCGTCACAGAAGAACTTGTCGCTGGTGCTCTGGTTTGAGAATGAGTAATACTCTGCGTAAGGCATGTAAGCGGCATTGCCCGACTGGTAGTCGGTGAGATTGGTCCAGTAGAAATAGCCTACATGGTTAGCATTCCACGAGGTGGGATAGTCCGTCTGGTTGGCCTCGAAGTGGTAGGCAGAGCCATCCCACCAGAGGTTGCCTTTGCTGAACTCCACCTTCTTGCTTGAGCTTACGCTGAAGCAGCCTTCTATCATGTTATCAGCAATATTCACTTTGGCATTTGTCGTAATGCTACTTGAACCTGCCACAGTAGCCGTGACCGTGGCTGTACCGCTAATGTTAGGAATGGTGGGCATTTCCTTCTTTTTCTTTTCGGACATACTATAGAGTAATATGAAAGTGGTGAGTAATACAAGAACTGATGCCAGTAATGTTTTCTTAGCATTGTCAGATATTGAGTTCAACTGACAGAGAGCTTCGTTGGCGCTTGCAGGACGTTTATCACGGTCTTGTGCCAATAAGCGCCTTGTTAATGGGGTGCTCGTACCGTACACCAATTCCAGCATCTTACCTGCGGCGTAGAGGTCCGTACGTTCGTCGTATGGCCGTTGCCCCTCCAACTGTTCTGGAGCAGCGTATAGAGGAGTGTGGCCTGTGCTGAGGTCGAAAATACTGGTATAGGCATAGCCGAAGTCAAGCAACTTTACGTCATTCCCTATGCGTGTAAGCATAATGTTGCTTGGAGAAATGTCAAGATGCAAGATGTGGCGTGAATGTAAGTAAGCGAGGGCCTGCAGTAGTTGCTGGGCGAACTTCTTGCGTGTACTCTTTTTATTGAAATAGTCGGGTGATTCTTTTAGAAAGCGATCCAGTGGGGTACCATCAATATACTCCATGAGAAGGAAAGGTCCGTTTTCGTCTTCTCCTTTCCGGATATATCGTGCCAGTGTGGGGTGTTCTAGATTGAAGCCTATTTCAAACTCTTTCTCGATTAAATCGCGATAAAAGCTATTGTTAACGTATGCGTCACGAAGTTGCTTTTTTATTAGTCGTTTGCCGTGTTCACGAACTAATGTTGTTACACAAGTACCCCCTTCTGCAATTTTTTTTGCAGAAGGGGTATCCAAAGAACTATCCTCGTGAGAGAATCTCGACGACTCGATTTTTTCAAATACAGACACTTCTGGTATTTGTTGTTTTTTCATTTGCATTTCAAAGAAGTAAGTCCTCCTATTTTTCCTACTGTTAAGTTGCCTAGCATGACCCCATCTCGTTGTACGATACAATAAAGCGGTTGCCCTAAAATGAATTGCTGCGTACGTACTATGTCGCCTGTCTGCATTTTACTTAGCAGGCTTTCGGTGACGCAGAATGTGCTATCTCCTATGTATTTGAGAGTAACCTTCCGCTTTGGCTCATAAGTTAGGGTGACATGTTGTCCCACTTTTAGCTCACATGTGATAATTTGTGGGATACTGTCAAAATCTGAGTTACCTTCGCCCTCAGCAATCAGCTTTAACACGTTCCAGTTTGCATATCCCAAATATTGAGCTATGAGATTGAGTGTGCTGGTACGTGGTTCTACCTCTTCGCCTAAGATTCCAAGCATTCGTTTTATCGTGTTGACGCCCAGATGCTGCCCTGTGCGCTTCTCGATGTCTATAGAAAGTGCATGGCAATCACTGGGGCTGCAAATCTGCTGCCCCAGCCTTTCTTCTAGTTTTGCTTTTATTTGTGGTAGTATCATTTTCATTAGGATGCCAAAGTGAGTGCAAAGTTAACCATTTTCCTGAATATAGCAAATTGAATTTTAATCTTTGTGCCTAAATGTGTTGATTGGATCCACAAAATAACACGTTGTACCCCCATCGCGAGCTGCCTCCGAGAGATGGAGGCTTATTCGCCTACAGTTCACTTACAGTTAGCCTATGTCAGGGGATAATTCATAGTTATGGGTACATATTGCACTTCTGTTAATATAAATCCACAAGGCTTCCGAGGTGGAGAGCCTTGCGGATGATTGCAGGTGATAATGTTTTTCTGCGTAATCGTATAATGTGGGAATCAAAGACCTCTTTCGGTGTTGTTATTTGCCACCTTATACCTGCAGATAAGTAATGTTGTATTATACAATATTTCAGATAATCATGTGCTTAAAAATTGTAACCAACTCCTATACGAAAGCCATTTGTTGTAATTTTAGCATCCTCTTCGCTATACAACTTGCCATCCCACTGGTATCCAAAAGAGATGCTAAGCTTTTTGTAACCAATAGTTGCACCTACCTGAGCTCCTATTTGAACTTTGTTGCACGAATCTTCGTCATCTTCGCCATTTAACCAGTCTTCGCTATAACTTTCACCATCGTATTTGTAGATGCTCTTTCCTATCATATTATAAGCCAAGCGCGCACCTGCAAATGGAGAAACGTACATGCCATTTTTGAAAGACAACTTGTAGGTTAGGTTCACAGGAATGGTGAGGCGCATCAATTCGTCTTTTTGGGTTGCATCGCTATACTTGTCTTCAGTATAGAAACGTGCTGAGAACTCCAAACCAGCCTCAACAAAGACGGGCAGTTTCTTTCCTGTTACATTAAATGCTCTTAAAGCACCAATGTTGAAACCTTTCATGGCATGATCGTCGGTTGCACTAAAGCCATCTTCGCTTTCTTTAAAAGTTGTGGTTCCATAATCTGCATAAACGCGTGTGTAGTTATCACACTCATTTGCATAAATGGAGGTCGCAGAACTTTTTGCCATTTGGGCATTAGCCACAGTTGCCATAAACATTGTTGCTGCAACTGCCATAATCTTTGTAACTTTCATAATGATCTCTTTTTTGAATGTTAAACAATTTTTACATATAACTTCTCTCAATATGGGGTTTTAGTCGTCTTCAGAATCCCAACAGAAGGATGAAGTGTCAAAGAATTCTTCTTTTACGTCGAAATCTCCTTTTCCACCTATGTCAATGTTGCCTCCGCTAATTTCCATTAGATTATGGGAAGTGTTTAGCTTGATGCACCTTGTGTTGGGACGGCAATATGCTTTTTTCATGTAGTTCACTTTTAACACTTTTAATGTATAACGATTTTCTTTCCGTTCTTTATATAGATACCTTTCGCAGCTTTGTTTACTCTGCGTCCACTCAGATCAAACACTTTGTCGTTTTCTTTTTCTGCTGACTGTATCGTTATACTTGTTTCTTCTTCGTCAAAGTCGAATACGCAGACTTTCACCTCGTTGATGTTCTTGGTGTTGCCGTTTCTATCCGTAACACTCATGTACCATCTGAACGCATTGAGATTGCTGCTTCCTGATGCTGCCTGTTTCAAGGAACCACCGCCAAGTGCATAGTAGCCTTGTGCTACCATCTCTGCGCCGTTGATGGTCTTGTATGTACCTATGATATTATAATCGGTATTCCAACTTGACACATTGTACCTTTTCTCTGTGGACGTATATAAAGTGGAATTGCTGAGCACTATTGACTTCCTACCAGTATTCTTAGCCCTTATGAGGTATGGCGTATTTGGGGCTATACTACCACTCTTCACTTTGAAGAATTCCATTTCTGTCTTGTCTGCAATGCCGTCATCATTGTTGTCCCATTGGTGAACATCATTGATTCTTGCTATTTCAAATTTGTCGCTCCAATCAGAGTAGTTCATGGGGAACGGTACATAGAATGCCTGCCAGTTTGTGTTGTTGAATGTGCGGTTGTAGATAATCTTCTTGTAGCCCGTGTTTTTGTAGTTGGCAAAATTTGTCTGGCTATCTTCGATGGTACACTCTTCGTGAATGGCATCTTCTTCATCAAGGTCTTCTACAATGACAAAGTAGTTCCAGTATTCAGTATCCTCATAGATGTCTGCACAACCCTTCTTGACATGAAGAGTACCATAATCAGAAAAAGTATTTTCGGTAATGGCTTGTGGAATACTTGCGTAGTTATAGACATCTGTCAAGCTTGGCGTGTATTCAAAAGCATTACTATAAATCTTTGTCATAGTTGAGGGAATGATTACCTTCTTTACAGAACTTCCCCATCCCTCTTCTAAGCCAGGAAGTTCATTCAAAATGTTGTTTGTAGTATAATCCAATGTTCCTTCACAACATATACATGAGGTACCAAGATAGTGCACATTTTCAGGAACTTTGAATTCCTTATACGGGTTGCCATCAGTCCACAATCCTGCTACGTCGACTATTCGTAGGTTTGAATCTAATGGAATGTTTACTCTTATACCAGTTTGCCAAAAAGCGGCCCAGCCAATGTATGCAATGCAATTTGGGAGACTAATTTCGTCTTTATAGTAGTGGTAATAAAATGCATACGGGCCAATGTATCTTAACTTGGAATCACTTGGTAGATTTATTTTTGAAAATTCAGTCCCACAAAAAACGTCACGTTTAATAAACACCAAAGACGAAGGTAGATTGATAACACCGAATCCTTGAGTATTATGAAATGCTGCATCTTCAATAGAAATTATCCCTTCTGGGAATTTGACCCCATTGACTTTCTTGTCTTCAAATGGCTTTCTCCTATTGCTAATACTGGATATTCTGTGCCGTCATAAGTCACGGTATTGGGGAAGTCTATGTATTGCCCTTCTTCACCTAAGTAACTGGTAATCTTGGCACCTTGCATGACGCAATCGCCAGCAAATACGTCGAGTATTTCGTATGTGTAGTTGCCTGTCGTGCCGCTTCCTGTTGTACCCATATCAAAGGTGTTTTCCTTGACATCATAGAGTACAGGCACGTTAAGTACTTGGAGATTTTTGCAGTTTTGGAAAGCTTTCTCATCTGCTTTCTCAAGATTCACCATATTCACTTTGGCAAGCTTTACGCAGTTGTAGAATGTTTGTTTTCCAACGGATAAACATTTAGGCGCATAGATAGAGGGCAGGTTTTTGCAACCAGCGAATACAAACTCACCAATGGATTCAATATTCTCTAATCCCGAAACAGAAGTCAGTTTTATGCAGTTTTGAAACGCCCCTTTGCCGATTTTCTTCAATGTAGTAGGCAGTTTTATTGTTTCCAATTTGCTGAATCCTTTGAACACCTCATCTGCAATTTCAGTAATATTGCATACCTGCCCATCAATGATGATAGAAGAAGATAAATCTATTGTTGTAAGTGTTTTGTTCGTGGATGAAACAAGCGTTAGTTCATTGCCGTATCGTTGGTATGTGTTGCCTGCTATGTCGTATTCTAAATACATTCCATAGTCAAAGTAACGTCCACCATTAAAATCATAAATAAATACTGCAAATACGTTTTTACCCTTTTTGAGGTGTGCTTTATTTATTTCAAAGACACCTTCCCCGAGCTGTTCTGTCTTATGAACAAAAACTCCGTTTACGTAGAATTTCGCATAGTCGTCAACATTATAACGTACTTTGAAACTGGCATATTCTCCAATGTTGTTAATGCTGATAGTTCTTCTGGTGAAGAAAGTTGTACTTTCAGGAAAGAATGTGTTGACACCATCTTGATGGAGTGGACCATGCAACATAGGCCAGCTACTATCATCGAAATCAGTAGCATACCAGTTTTCTGCAGGAGGTGTGTCGTCTCCTTGAATTCCGCTGGTGTAATACTTGGCATACCAGTCACCTGTGCCCCAATCGTTTTCTTCTGTTGCATGGGCAAAAAAGGGCACAAACAACGAGAATAAATAAAAGAGAAACTTTTTCATTTTGTATCTTATTAAGTAATGATAAAAAAATAACTTGGTACGATTTTGTGTACCGTTCATCTTAAATTTCAGCCCTTACACATTGATCTGTAAGGATATGATAGGCCACTTGCTATCACTTGCTGCAAGTAGATTCTCTCTAACAATAATTAATTTGGCAGATGGGAGCAATTCCTCATTTGCAATTAAAAACATATCGACTTTTGAAGGTTCCATTTGTAACAAAGGTATTCTGATTTAACTTTAATTTTTGCAAAGTTAGCATTTTCAAGTTGTCTATGCTATCACAATTGTGTCCATTTTGTCCATTCGCGAAAACGATATAATGGTTAAAATGGCAAACAATTACTTTCTTTTAGATTAGATTTTTTAGATGGAAATGATTCTCCATTTCTCATCAGAAACATTTAGCCTTTCGATGGTTTCATGATGTAAATAACCTCTATGGCTCTAAGAGGGACTCTAAGGGTGAATAAGGTAAGAACATAAAGAAAGTGTGAGCCTATTTCTACTTATTCTCGCAATAGGCTCTGGACTGCCGTGATGTGAATGAGAAGAATTGACTCACACCTATGGCTGATTGTACAAATGTACGAAGAATCATACCATAGGGAGAACAACTTCACTATTCCAACATCACGTGAATTGTCCAGATTCATTGCGATGGATTAGCGAAACGCTTTCCTATATGTCCGCATTTTTAAAATGCAAAGGCAAATATAAGTAATATTTTTTAATTATTATGCAGTTTTTTTAGAAAATCTAATTTTTTAAAGTTTTTTCGATGGAGAAAGGCAAAATAGGAGCAAAATGACCATTTTCTTCGGGATGAAACCCTGTGGGAATGCATCGGGAATTCATCGGGTTAATAACGGGAATACATCGGGTTAATATCGGGAAGACTACAAGCTAATTCTCTATAAAAACTTTGCGTCTTTGAGTTCAATTATATCACTGAATTTCCCCACCCTTTTACTGTTAGGGCGACCTAAAAGGCCAATGTTGCATTCAGATCAAGGCATGCCTTGGGTATCAGAAAGATTAGGTGCATTCGCCCAGAAAGGGCAAAAGCAGAAGCAACATCGAAGGTAGGCTTTTGCACCTTATACATTATGCCATTCAAACCCAAGGCGTTGCCATTGGGCTGAATGCTTGATGCCCTTTCTGGGTGTTTTTAGGGGTGGGAAAGTTTAGTTAAATCACAGGCAAGTGTATTGTTTTCGATGTGCAGGTTGAAAAAATGCAGAATATAAAGAATTGCTATCACGCAAAGAAGTTGCAAATGAATAAGCAGCAAAAAAAGGCTTTGTCATTCTCTTTGCTTAGAGAATGGCAAAGCCTCTTGGGGATAGAAAACTTCAATTAAAGATCGTTCCAGAACTTCCAACCTGCTATGGCTTGCAGGTGAAGCATTTCAAGTCCGTTCTTTACCACGGCTCCCTGTGCCAGTCCTCTTTTCATGAAAAGGGTTTCGAGAGGATTGTAAACGAGGTCGAACAGCAGGTGACGCTCTGTGAGATGCTCATAGGGCAGTTCGGGGCACTCGTTCTCGTGGGGGTGCATACCTACTGGCGAACAGTTTACGATGACGGTGTACTCTGCCATCGTCTCGTGTGTCAGGTCGGCGTATGTCAGCTGTCCCTCGGCAGGACGACGGCTCACGTATGTCCATTTGATACCCAGATTCTCCAAACCTACGCAGATGGCCTTCGAGGCACCACCCGTTCCCAGTACCAAAGCCTTGGTGTGCCATGCGCGCAGCAGAGGCTTAATGCTGTTGGTGAAGCCGATGATGTCGCTGTTGTACCCCGTCAGCTTGTAGTCCTTGCCTGTCTCGTCAGCCTTCTCAAGGCGCTCTATCTTAATCACGTTCACAGCTCCAATCTTCTTGGCCTGTTCGCTCATGTCGTCGAGCATGGGGATGATGGCTTGCTTGTGGGGTATGGTGCAGTTCAAACCACGCAGATTGGGGTTCTCCTTGACTACGTCCAACAGCATATTGGCGTCGGGTATCTCGTAGTTGTTGTACTCGGCATGAATGCCTTCATTGGCAAACTTCTCCGTAAAATACTTCTTGCTGAAGCTGTGTCCAAGGGGGTAGCCGATGAGACCATACTGCATCTTCTCTTCGTGATTGAGTAGGGTGTTGTCTAGCGTAAAAGTCTTGTTATCAAATGCCATGTTTTATATTTTTGTATTGGGTATTTCTGTTTTTCGGTACAAAGGTACGATTTCTTTTTCTAATAGTCAAATTCTATCGTCTTTTTATTCTGCATTCCGTTGCGATGACAGGTGGGGTATTATTTCTCTGCCAGGTACATGGTGCAGATGCCGAAGGTGAAGCGTTTCCACTCAACCTTGGTATAGCCCACCTTTTTGAGAATGCCTTCCATCACTTCGCCTTGTGGAAATGCCTCCATGGTGGCAGGCAGATACTTGTAGGCCTGTTTGTCCTTGCTCACGAGGCGACCCACCATAGGCATCCATACGTGGCTGTAGAGCCAGAAGCATTGCTTCATAGGGAAGTGCGGTGGAGTGGCCAGTTCTACGATGAGCAGATGTCCTCCGGGCTTCAGCACGCGAAGCATTTCGCTGAGTCCTGCCTCAAGGTCTTGGAAGTTGCGGACGCCGTAAGCCACGGTGACGGCATCGAAGCGGTTGTCCTCAAACGAGAGGTGCAGGCAGTCTTCCTTCTGGAAGGTGATGACGTGGTCAAGGCCAAGTGCCTTAACCTTCTTGCGTCCCACGGCCATCATGCCTTCTGAGAGGTCGGCACCCACCACCCTCAGTTTCTCGCCTCCAATCCTATTAGCTGCCAGGATGGCAAAGTCGCCCGTACCGGTGGCAATGTCGAGGATATCTTGCGGGTGGTATTCGCCCAGCCGGTCAATGGCCTTGCGTCGCCATCCCTTGTCCGTTCCAAGCGAGAGGGTATGGTTAAGGGTGTCATAAGTGGGGGCGATGTTATCAAACATCACCTCCACCTGTTCATGCTTCTCCCCTTCGTTGGAATAAGGGTTTATCTTCTCTTGTTCGTACACGTTGTTTGATTCATAATTGAGAATTCATAATTCATAGTCGGCTGGCGTTTGGATGGTTCGCGCAGCCTAATTGTGAATTATGCATTCTTCTTAAGCCATTCGCTGACAGCCTTCTCGATACGCTCCTCGATGCTGTATTCGCTCTTTACGGGCTCGAACTTCTCGCCAACGATGCCCTCGTAGAGCTCGATGTAGCGCTCTGCCACACTCATGGCATACTCGTCGGTAATCTCGGGCATTACGTCACCCTCGCGGTTCATGAAGTTGCGGTCGATGAGCCATTGGCGAACAAACTCCTTTGAGAGCTGCTTCTGTGGTTCACCCTTCTCGAACTTCTCCTCATAACCCTCTGCGTAGAAGTAGCGGCTTGAATCGGGAGTGTGCACCTCGTCGATGAGGTAAACCTTGCCGTCGTGCTTACCGAACTCATACTTGGTGTCAACCAGGATGAGGCCCTGCTTGGCAGCAATTTCCTGACCACGGGCAAAGAGCTTGCGGGTGTAGTCCTCCATTACCTCATAATCCTCCTTGCTTACGATGCCCTGAGCGATGATTTCCTCCTTCGAGATGTTAAGGTCGTGACCCTCGTCTGCCTTGGTGGTAGGAGTGATGATGGGCTCGGGGAAGCGCTCGTTCTCACGCATGCCGTCGGGAAGCTTCACACCACAAATCTCGCGGCAGCCGTTCTTGTAGTCGCGCCATGCGCTACCGGTAAGAATGCCACGGATAATCATCTCTACCTTGAAACCCTCGCACTTTACGCCGATGGTAACCTGGGGATCGGGGCAAGCCAGCTTCCAGTTGGGGCAGATGTCTGTGGTTGCGTCAAGGAACTTGGCAGCAATCTGGTTCAGCACCTGACCCTTGAAGGGGATTCCCTTAGGAAGGATTACGTCGAAGGCTGAGATACGGTCGCTGGCCACCATTACCATGAGGTCGTCGCCAATGAAGTAGCAGTCACGTGTCTTACCGCAATACTTGCCGCTCTGGCCCTCAAAACAATAATCAGTTTTTACTAATGCATTCATAATTCTTATATTTTTTAGTTTTTTATTCTTTTGTAGTATTGGGAATAAGAGTGGGATGTGTTCTTGCGTATTCCTGCTTGTGGTTGAGGTCGGCTTTGTCATAGGCCTCCACGATTCTTGTCACAAGTCTGTGGCGTACGATGTCCTTCTTGCCCAGTTCTACGAAACTGATGCCCTCAACGCCCTTCAGCACCTCGCAGGCATCGCGCAAACCACTCTTCACGCCGTGAGGCAGGTCAATCTGTGTCATGTCGCCTGTGATGATCATCTTGGTGTTCATACCCATTCGGGTCAGGAACATCTTGATCTGCGCCGTGGTGGTGTTCTGTGCCTCGTCCAGTATGACGACGGCATCATTCAGGGTACGGCCACGCATGAATGCCAATGGGGCAATCTGTATGATGTTCTGCTGCATCATCTCCTGCAGCTTGAGGCTGGGTATCATGTCCTCCAGCGCATCATAGAGGGGCTGCAGGTATGGGTCAATCTTCTCCTTCATGTCGCCAGGAAGGAAACCCAGTTTCTCGCCAGCCTCTACGGCAGGACGTGAAAGTATGATCTTGCGTATTTCCTTGTTTTTCAAGGCTCTTACCGCCAGGGCTATGCTGGTGTAGGTCTTTCCGCTACCGGCAGGACCTGTGGCAAATATCATATCCGTCTTGTTGTAGGCTTCCACCAGTTTCTGCTGGTTCTCCGAACGTGCCGTGATGGGTTTGCCCTGCACGCTGTACACGATGACTCCTTCCACCCCTTCGCGCTTTGTCTTCTCGCCGCGCAGAATGTGCAGGATGTCTTCCTCGCCCAGTTGGTTGTATTTCAGACAATGCTGCTGCAGTTTTTGCATATTCTCATCGAAATGCGCCATCTCCTCCTCATCGCCCATCACCTTGATGACGTTGCCACGTGCCACGATGCGCAATTTGGGATAGAGCGCCTTGATCATCTGCATGTTCACATTGTTCACCCCATAGAATACCACGGGGTCAATATCCTCCAAAACGATATGTCTTTCTGTCATTCGCGTTCTTTGTATGCTAATTCAGCGCAAAATTACTCATTTTTTTTGTTACTTCCCACTTTTTCATTAACTTTGTTTTGAAAATGAATAATCCGATAAAGAAACTTAATAAGTTTTACCAGATATCATTAGGGATATTTGTGCTTTTATGGTTTGTCAAGGTGGTCTTCAAACCTCAGATGGGCAGTTCTTCTGCCTCTATCCCTACAGCCTCTACCCTTGCTGATTCTTGTTCTGTGGCAGAAAACCTTGCTACGGAGGAGAGGGGCAGACGTACTGCTATGTCCGGTCATGTGAAGGCTCATCCCATTTTAGGCGTCTATAACTATGGCAAGACCTTTCCCGACTTGCAGGACGTGCAGATTAAGGCTGCCAAGAAGAATGGCGTACGTCCACCTCGCAATCGCAAGGAGGCAGAGAGCCGAAAGGATGAGTTGGTGTATGTGGGATTGTCGCCATATTTCCATGTGGATGCAAACATGAGAAACAGTATTCCCTATCTGGTTCCCAAGGCAAGCGTGCTGCTCAATCGCATAGGGCGCAATTTCTATGACTCGCTTTATGTCAAGGGCATTCCTTTGCACAAGATCGTGGTGTCCTCCGTCCTGCGAAGCGAGGAGGATGTAAAGCATCTTGCAAAGACCAACGTGAATGCCAGCAAGGAGAGTTGCCATCGTTATGGCACTACTTTCGACATCTGCTACACACGCTTTCATACCGTCTCACCTCCCGATGGACCTTCGCGTAGAGTGGTGCGCGATGACACATTGAAGTTTGTCCTCAGCGAGGTGCTTCGCGACCTTCGCGAGCAGGAGCAATGCTACGTCAAGTATGAGGTGAAGCAGAGCTGCTTCCACGTTACCGTGCGATAGGAGAGCGACTCAGTTACCGTGCGATAGGCCGGTGAGCCGGTTGGCGTCCGGTGTCCGTATGCAATCTGAACCTCATTATCTTACTGCCCATCTTATGCCTCGCTTCATGATTTCCAAAGCCTCGGGCACTTCGAAGTCTTTTGCCACGTGTCCCAGCGAGGAGTAGAACACGCGTCCCTTTCCATACACTTTCTTCCATGCCACGGGCATTACTACGTCCTCAATCCATGGTGCTCCCTTGCCCAGTATCTTTGTGGTGGCCAGCACCTTCACGGCGGGATCTACGTGCATGTAGTATTGCTCCGACTTCATGTGGAATGTCTTCATCCCTTTCGTCACAGGGTCTTTCTTGTCCTTGATGTTCACGTCATAATCCACTATGTTGCCAGGATGCGCTACCCATTGTCCACCCACCATGAACTGGTATTCCGTGTTGTTGCGAAACGAATCACCCATTCCTCCATGCCATCCTGCCATGCCGGTGCCGTTCTTGATGGCTTGCAGCAATCCGGCTTCCTCGTCGGGTTGAAGGTTGCCCATTGTCCATACTTGCACAACCAGATCCACCTTACTCATCGTCTGCCTGTCCTTGTAAACCGATAGCTTGTCCGACTCTATCACGGTGGCACCTTCCTCCTTCAGCCAAGGCACAAACACCTTTCTGCATCCTTGAGGGTCGTGTCCGTCCCATCCGCCATACACAAACAGCACGGTTTTTCCCTGCAGGGGGCCTGCTCCTGCACAAGCGGTGGCTATCATGAAGAATAGCAGCCACACAAAGTAAATCTTTTTCATAGTCTTGGTTTTGTCTGTTAGTCAATTTCAATTTCTATGGGGCAATGGTCGCTACCCATGATCTGGGTGTGTATGGCGGCCGATGTGACGCGCTCCATCAGGCGGTTGCTGGCAAGGAAATAGTCGATGCGCCACCCCACGTTCTTGGCTCTTGCGTTCATGCGGTAGCTCCACCACGAGTAAGCACCCTCAAGGGTGGGGTAGAAGTGGCGGAAGGTGTCGGTGAAGCCGCTGTTGAGCAGCAAGGTCATCTTCTCGCGCTCTTGGTCGGTGAATCCTGCGTTGAGATGATTGGTCTTGGGATTCTTCAGGTCGATTTCCTCGTGAGCCACATTCATGTCTCCACACACGATGACAGGCTTCTTCTTGTCAAGCTCCATGAGGTAGTTGCGGAAGGCATCCTCCCATTCCATGCGGTAGGGCAGACGTTTGGGCAACTGACCCTTTTCCTCGGCGCTTTGCGAGTTGGGCGTATAGACGCATACCAGGTAGAAGTCGGTCATCTCCAGGGTGATGACGCGTCCTTCGTGGTCGTGCTCCTCTATGCCAAGGCCGTAGGCAACCGAGAGGGGCACGTGCTTGGTGTAGATGGCCGTTCCACTATACCCTTTCTTCTCGGCATAGTTCCAGTAAGAGTAGTAGCCAAGAAATTCCAGGTCGAGCTGTCCTGCCTGCATCTTGGTTTCCTGCAGACAGAAGAAGTCGGCATCGATACCCTCAAATATCTCACAAAAGTTCTTTCCTGCCACGGCACGAAGGCCGTTGACGTTCCAACTGATCAGTTTCATATTCGTTTGCCCCTCTTCTCTGCCCTTCGCCCCATGAGAGGGGTTTCGGGATTGGTTTTGAGTTTGCTGGCCGAGGGGGTGTAAGCCTGTCTTGTTCTTGTTTACTATTCTCTCTCTCTTTGTCTATCTTACGACCACCTTCTGCCCCTTCACTATGTAGATGCCGGGGATGAGGCCTTGCGTACTATTTATATAAGGTACGCGAGAGCGCACTTTAATGCCATTGAGCGTATAGACGTCCACGGGTTCGTTCACCACCTTGGCGATGTCTATGCGGTCGGGTTGTCCCATGTCGTCACCTTCAAGCTCGTCGATGATGTCATCGCCCAGGTCATACACATCCAGATTCGAGTAGATGTAGTTGACACGTTTGGTAAGCCATTGCTTGGCGTTGTTGTTGATCTTCTTGTACGAGTTTCCGTCACCCCATTGTGTGGCGTTGTGCAGGAGCGAGGGTTCTGCATACTCCATGTAGTCGTCGCAGTATTCTATGAGTTCGTCAAACTTTCCTGCCTTCAGGAATTCTGTCCATACCTTGTAGTAATGTTTCTTCACCACCTCGCTTCCTCTGAGCAACTGTCTGAAGAAGGGGATTCCCGTACGGTCATAGTTGAACAGATCCACCTCGGCATCGTATATGAAGTACTGGTTGTGTGCCTCGTAGCCATAGCTCCAGTCGAAGTCCCATACGGGGCCGAACACCCACGCGGAGTCGTTCAGCAGATCGGGGTTATACACATACCAGCTCTTGGGGTGCTGCACCTCGGTGTTGCGTGTGAGGTCGGTCACCAGCATGGCACGGCAGAAGGCGTCAACGTCCAGAAGGCAGGCTTGCTCGCCGTTGCGTGTGGCGTTGCAAAGCAGGTTGAATCCCTCCTTGATGTCGTCGAAGGTAAGCTCTGTCACCTGTTCGGCATCGTCAAAGTCGGGAGCCTTGATGTTGACGGGTTCGTTATAGAAGCTGCTATGGAAGCGGTAAGGCTCATCGTAGTAGCTGTCCAGCTCAAGCAGCACGGCCTTGGCCTCGTCCTCCACGTCGATGCTGTTGTTGGCAAAGCCTACCTTCTCGGTGAAGTTGTACGAACCGCGATACTGGTTGTTGACATACAGTTCTACGGGTATGATGTGGTTGCAAGCTGCGCTGCCCACCATGTCGGCTATCTTCATGGCGATGGCATTGGTGGTGAGCGAGCCACTCTGCTTGTTGGCCAGCAGTACCCAGTTCTTGCCCTTGGTCAGGCCGAAGGGCTTGGTCTTCTCGGCAAACTTGATGCGGTAGGGATTCTTGGATGAGTAGTTCTGATCCCAGGATGAGTTACCACGTCCGCGTACGGTTATCTGCGTCTCTTCCATGTCGGGGAACACGCCTGCTCCGTCAATCTTGATGGTGGCGTCCTCCCATGTGTCCTTGCCATAGCGACCAATCCAGTTGTTGTAGTTCCATGAGGTTCCGTCGCCAAAGGTGATGTCGATGCGGGGTACGGAGTACTCGGCATAGTCGCCCGTGGGGTGGTCGGTGAGGAAGTCAACGTGCACCTTGTAGTCGTGTCCAAAGGGCATGAAGCCTTTTTTGTAAACCGCTGGCGAGAGGAGTTCGGGCACAAAGTCGTCCATGTCCTTGCCGTACATGGGGTTCTCCGTGGCTCTGAACAGGCTGAACTCGCTCAGCACGAGGTAGTTCTTGCGTGCGCTCTCGGTCAGCTGGAAGCGCAGGTACTTGTACGACTTGCCCAAGAGGAAGACAGGGCTGGTGTACTCCTTGGTTGCGCCTACGGGCAGGTTGTGCTTCTCCTTGTCGAGGGTGGCAAGCTCCTCCCATGTGTTTCCGTCCTGACTGCCCATGATGATGAATCCTTGGGGAGCATAGCCGTTGTTCGTCTCCCAGTCGCGGGTAATGTAGCTGAACTTGAAGTTCCCGATGGGCTCAGCCATCTCAATCTGCAGGTAGGGCCAGATGGTTTCTCCGTCGCCATAGTAAGAGCCTTCGTGCCAGTTGTTCGAACCGTCCCAGTTGGAGTGGAAACAGGTTCCCACATTACCGTCTATGAGGTTGCCCAGCACCTGGTCGGCTTCCTGACTGGGCCAGTTGGTCGAAAGCATGCTCTCGTTCAGAGGCACTTCGGTGAGAATCCATTGGTCGGCGGTTTGAATGTCGTCGGGGGTGCTCCATACCTCGTTGCTCACCTTCTCGATGCGGTAGATCCAGTTGTTGGGATAAGCCACGGTGTAGGTGATGTCCCTGTCAAAGCGTCGGCGTGTCACCTTGCTCAGTTGTTCCGTCGTGCCCACGTAGGCCTTGGCCCCCTCGGGCAGCTTGAATGAGGGGGTCAGTCGTTTGCCTATGGCACTCACGGTCACGTTGATCTTGCCTGCCTCATGGTCGATGATGCCCTCGGCATCGGTATAGAGCTGGTCGTTGAACTTATTGTTGAACTTGAAGCTCTCAAACTCGGGCAGCAAGCCGTTGTACACCGTCTCCTCGCTCACCAGTTTGCCTTTGGTGTAGCAGAAGGTGGTGTCGCCCGATAGCGTGAGGGTCACGATGCCGTTCTTCTCGCTTCGGCCTTCGATGTACTTCTCGGGGATGACTACGAGCTGTCCGTCCTCGAGCGTGAAGTAGCGCAGTTTTCCAAGGTCTTCTTTCTCTGCCTCCTTTACCGTCACCGTGCAGGTTGCCGTAAGTCCGCTTCCGTCCTCCACCTTGGCTGTGATGGTGCAGGTGCCCTTGTTCTTGGCCGTCACCACGCCGTTCTCCACGGTGGCTATCTTGTTGTTGTCGGTTTCCCAGCTGATGAGGCTTGCGCCCATGACGCCGCTGGGTTTCACCTTGGCGTATAGGGTGAAGCTGTCGCCCTCCTCCAGCGTGAGGTTGGATGAGCTGAGCTGTATGCTCTCCGCCAGATCTACTATGACCTCCTTGATGAACCATACGCTACCTGCGTCGTCGGCTGTCCATGCTGCCATGGGGGCACCCGAGTGGCTGGCGGCACACAGGAACTTCTGATGTGCGTTGAACGATTCGGCTGCCTGCGTCATGCGGAATGCCCATTGGCCCTCGCCCATGTCGAAGATGTCAAAATCGGCCTTCTCCTCGCTGAAGTAGAAACTGCCGAAGTCAATCGATTCGCCCCACCAGTTTCCGCTGGTGGTGAGGTCGGTCATGTAGCGCTTGGCTCCCAGGTTGTAGAGGTAGAACTTGCCCCCTTCGGCCTCTATGCGCCATTGGTTATTGGGGTTGAGCGGATCCACCTCATTATAATACAAGTCGTTGGCCACTCCCATAGAGTGTGGCACCTGTATGCCGGCCAGCATCACGTCCCTGTCGCTGATGTCGGGGTTGTAAACGGCATAGCCATATCCGTTGGCATTCTCCAACAGGTATTTCTTGTTGGGGTTTAGCTGGCTGAGTGAACTTATGCTTTGTGCCCATGTGCTCATCGAGAGCAGTAGCATCAGCAGAATCGTATAGGCTTTCTTCATCATTTTCTGGTATGTCAGGTTTCGCAAATCAAGGTTTTACCCGTCTGTCTGTTCCGTCACGTCCTATCGGTTTGCCTCCTCTTTCAGGTAATCTGCCAGCGGAGAGTTGATTTCTCTCAATCCCTTGGCTATGCTTTGTGCATTCAGCTTGGCACCTTTCTTCGAGGTGTGCGTGTGGTCGTTGCGGTAGTAGTCCTTGGTAGCCTCACGACCCAGTTTGTCGAAGGCATCGGCGCTGATGTTGTGCAGATCCACGAAGGCTACACCCGTCTGCTCCACCACCTCTCTGTACCACTTGCCAAACGAGTCGTTTCGGCGCTCAATGCTCTCTATGGCAGCTTGCTTGCCCTTTCGGCCTCTGCCCAATGCAGGTCTTACGCTCCACTCGTTTCGGGGGGTAAGGCTCACCAGGATGGGGGTGGCACCCTTCTGACGAACGTCGTCAATCATCTTGTGCAGATACCATCCGAAGGTGTAAACCACCTCGTTGCGCACCTCGTTGTCGGTTCTCACGCGGAACACATGGCTGGAGTCGGCCGTTCCGGTGATGTCGTTGCGTGCCTTGCCGTAATCCAGCTCCCTGCCCGCATCGTTGTGTCCGAACTGTATGAGCACGAAGTCGCCGGGCTTCAGGTCGTTGTACACCTTGTCCCATCTGCCCTCGCGCAGGTAGCTGCGGCACGAGCGTCCCGCCTGTGCCGAGTTCTGTATGGTAATCTTGTCGGTATCGAAGATGTCGCTGGCCACGGCACCCCATCCCCACATGCCGTCCTCGTCCTTGTCGGTGTTCTTCACGGTCGAGTCGCCGGTGATGAACACCACGGGCTTACCCTTCTCGCGCTTCACGCCTGTGGTGGGCAGTTCGGTGTTCACCATCATGGCCTTCAGGGCTTGTATCTCCAGGTCCCAGCAGCTCATGATGCCCTCGGCAGCCGAGCGTGCGTTGAGCTGTGCGCCAAAGGCAGAGGTGTGTATGTGGTCGAGGTAGAAGTGGTAGTTGAACTTCCACTCCGTCATCTCGTCGTATTTCTTGGCCGAGATCTCGTTGAGGTCGATGAAGGGGCATCCCATCTCCTGAGCCACCTGCTTGGCCCATAGGCCGAAGGTCTCGTTCACGCGCACCACCTTCTTGTTGTCGTCGTAGGCGTTTCGGGGCGTGAGGCTCATCAGTATGGGGTGGGCTCCCAGGGCTCTTGTCTCGCGGATGTAGCGTCGCATGTACTCTCCGTATGAGTACACGGTTTCCTTCTCGCCTGTCTCCTTGATGGTGACGTTCAGCGAGTCGGTGGGCGAGATGCCCTTGATGGTGGCCCTGGCTCTTCCCTCGTCGAAGGGACCGTTGTCGTTGTGCCCCAGTTCTATGATGACCCAGTCGCCAGGACGTATGCCTTGCTTCACGGCTGGCCACAGCTTGGTGTAGAAGGTGCGGCTCGAGGTGCCTCCCAGGGCTTGGTTCTCTACCGTTATCTTGTTCTCGTCGAAGTACTGGTGGGCATAGTATCCCCATCCCCATTGTCCGTTGTTTCCGTTGCCCAGCGTGCCGGTGCGCATGGTGGAGTTTCCCACCAGGAATAGTACTGGGTTGTTGCCCTTGCGGCTTGAACCCGCCACGGGGCGTGCCGTCGAGGCCTTCTCGAGCGAGTCGAGGGTGAGGTCAACTACCTTGTTGACATCTTCCATGCCCTCAAGCTTAGGCTTCTGGGCAAATGTGCATAATGTGCAGAATGCAAGTGATGCGGTTAGTGTGAGTCTTTTGCTTAACATGTGAGTATCGGTAAAGAGATTCTTCAGATTTTTTCGGCGGGGATTGTCGTGCCCCTGCCTCAAGTTAGTATAGTCTTTCTTGCGTTCTTCCCCGCAGGTTCGCCCCACGATCCTCCGTGCATCCTCCACGATTTACGTACGTTCCTCGGGGGATGGTCGGGTGCACCTCGGGGGATGAGGGCAAAAGTCGGGTTCGTTACGTGAATACAAAGGTAGTGAAAAAAGTCAAATAAATATATAATATGTAGGCTTTGTTTTCTGTTTTTCTCGTATTAGAGGCCGTAAACATCACTTTTTACGGCAAAAATTGCACAAATTGAAAGAAAATGTGTATCTTTGCGCCCGATTTTGGTGTTTTTCATGCTTCTTTGTGCGTTAATCGCACGTAAGTTCGGCATGCTACATCAATAGGGAAAATAAGAAAAACCAATAAAAAATTCTAATAAGGTAAAATTATGAAAATTGTTGTACTTGCAAAGCAAGTTCCCGACACACGCAACGTGGGTCCTGATGCAATGACCCCCGAAGGCACCGTCAATCGTGCTGCTCTTCCTGCTGTGTTCAATCCTGAGGACTTGAATGCTTTGGAGCAGGCTCTGCGCCTGAAGGATCAGTTCCCCGGCTCTACCATTTCAGTTGTAACTATGGGTCTTCCCAAGTCTGCCGAAGTTATTCGTGAGGCTCTTTACCGTGGCGCCGACGAGGGTTACGTGGTAACCGACCGTTGCCTGGGTGGTGCCGACACCTTGGCTACCAGCTACACCTTGAGCCAGGCAATTCGCAAGATTGGTGACTTCGACATCATCCTGGGTGGTCGTCAGGCTATCGATGGTGATACCGCACAGGTAGGTCCCCAGATTGCCGAGAAGCTCGGTCTTACTCAGGTAACCTATGCTGAGGAGATTCTCTCGGTGGATATGGATGCAAAGAAGATCGTCATCAAGCGTCACATCGATGGTGGTGTAGAGACCGTTGAGGCTCCCCTTCCCCTCGTGGTTACCGTGAACGGTTCTGCTGCTCCCTGCCGTCCCCGCAATGCAAAGCGTGTGATGAAGTACAAGAATGCTACCGTAGCTGCTGAGCGTGCTCCCGAGGCAGCCGACAAGTATGCGGCTCTCATCGAGAAGAAGCCTTTCCTGAACATTGCCCAGTGGGGTGCTGCCGATATTGACGCCGACCTCAACCAGGTAGGTAAGGCTGGTTCGCCCACCAACGTGAAGGCTGTGCAGAACATCGTCTTCAAGGCTAAGGACAGCCGCACCATGACTGCCAGCGATGCTGACGTCGAGGGTCTTATCATCGAGTTGTTGAACGAAAAGATTATTGGCTAATTTTTCAGGTTATAAGGTTCTAAGGTTATTAGGTCGCTGTGCTTGTAAGGTTTTTGAATGATGAAGCGCAGCCTAACCATAAAACCTCAAAACCTCAAAACCTCAAAACCTAAGAAACAATGAATAACGTATTTGTATATTGCGAGATAGAAGGCACAACAGTTGCCGACGTGAGCATTGAGTTGCTCACCAAGGGTCGTAAGTTGGCCAATACTTTGGGCGTTCAGCTCGAGTGTATCTGTGCAGGTAGCGGCCTGAAGGGCGTTGAGGCACAGGTTATGAAATATGGTGTTGACAAGGTTCACGTCTTCGATGCCGAGGGCCTCTTCCCCTACACCAGCAATCCCCACACCGCTCTGGTTGTCAACCTCTTCAAGGAGGAGCAGCCTCAGATCTGCCTCATGGGTGCTACCGTAAACGGTCGCGACCTCGGTCCCCGTGTCAGCTCAGCCCTCTTCAGCGGTCTTACTGCCGACTGTACCGAGCTCGAGATTGGCGACTTCGACATGACCGTGGGCAAGGATGCCGATGGAAAGCCCGTGAAGAAGCACTTCGAGCAGCAGCTCTACCAGATTCGTCCCGCCTTCGGTGGTAACATCGTGGCTACCATCGTAAACCCCGAGCATCGTCGCCAGATGGCTACCGTACGTAGCGGTGTGATGAAGGCTGAGGTGCCCGACGAGAACTACAAGGGCGAGGTCATCAACCACGACGTGGCTAAGTATGTGCCCGAGGCAGAGTATGTGGTAAAGGTGCTCGACCGCCACGTAGAGGCAAGCAAGAACAACCTGAAGGGTGCTCCCATCGTTGTAGCCGGTGGTTACGGTATGGGCAGCAAAGAGGGTTTCGACATGCTGTTCGAGTTGGCTAAGGTCATCCACGGTGAGGTAGGTGCCAGCCGTGCTGCCGTTGACGCAGGCTTCTGCGATCACGACTTGCAGATTGGCCAGACAGGTGTTACCGTTCGTCCCAAGGTGTACATCGCCTGCGGTATCAGCGGTGCCATCCAGCACGTAGCTGGTATGAAGGAGAGCGGCATCATCATCTCTATCAACAACGATGAGAATGCTCCCATCAACACCATCGCTGACTACATCATCAACGGTACCGTTGAAGAGGTCGTTCCCAAGCTGATTAAGTATTATAAGAAGAATTCTAAGTAATTAACCTTGGAAGTTAGCTTCGCGGAAGTTAAATGAAGTTAGAGGAAGTTAAAGGACGATAGATTTGGGATATGGAGTCCTCAAGAAGTTTTACTGACCTGAAGGTTTGGCAAGCAGCTCACCAGTTTGTTCTTGATGTATACCGCTGTGCCCAAGTCTTTCCCGAGATAGAACGATATGGACTTTATTCTCAGTTTACGAGAGCCGCGGTTTCCATTCCGGCCAATATAGCAGAAGGCTATAAACGACTGGGAAAAGCCGAGAAACTTCGCTTCTTCAATATTTCGCAGGGCAGTTTGGAAGAGTGCAGATACTACATACTCTTAGCCAGAGATTTGACGTACATAAGCGAAGAGTCTTACACATTTCTCTCCAATGAGATAGAGCACATAAGTCGTTATTTAAACAACTATTGTTCATCAATCAAAGAAGATAAAGCCACACATGGCAATCTTAATAGCTAAATGTATCGTCCTTTAACTTCCCATAACTTCCTATAACTTCCTATAAATTCCTAAATAATAAAATGGCAAATTTCTATACAGACGTTCCCGAGATTAAATTCGAGATGGAGAACAGTCCATTGATGCAGCGCATCGTGGACCTCAAAGAGCGTGAATACGCTGACAAGGATAAGTATGACGAGGCTCCCCAGGACTTCGCTGATGCAATGGACAACTACGACAAGGTGCTCGAGATCGTAGGTGATGTCACCGCCAACATCGTGGCTCCCAATGCCGAGGATGTGGACGCTGAAGGCCCTCATTGCGAGAACGGCCGCGTGCGCTATGCAAGCAAGACCTATGAGAACCTCGACGCTATGGTCAAGGCTGGCATGAACGGTATGACCATGCCTCGCCGTTACAATGGCTTGAACCTCCCCAATACCGTTTACACCGCTGCCAACGAGATCGTTTCGGCCGGTGATGCTGGTTTTGAGAACATCTGGTCGCTCCAGGATTGTATCGAGACACTCTACGAGTTCGGCGACGAGGATCAGCACAGCCGCTTCATCCCCCGCATCTGCGCTGGCGAGACCATGTCAATGGACCTCACCGAGCCCGATGCCGGTTCCGACCTGCAGAGCGTTATGCTCAAGGCTACCTTCGACGAGGAGAACAACTGCTGGCGCCTGAATGGTGCTAAGCGCTTCATCACCAATGGCGACTCTGACATCCACCTCGTGTTGGCTCGTTCTGAGGCAGGCACACGCGATGGCCGTGGTCTTTCTATGTTCATCTACGACAAGCGCGACGGTGGCGTTGACGTACGTCGTATCGAGAACAAGCTCGGTATCCATGGTTCACCTACCTGCGAGCTCGTGTACAAGAACGCTAAGGCTGAGCTCTGCGGTAGCCGCAAGATGGGTCTTATCAAGTACGTCATGGCTCTTATGAACGGTGCCCGTCTGGGTATCGCCGCTCAGTCGGTAGGTCTCAGCCAGGCTGCCTACAACGAGGGTATGGCTTATGCCAAGGACCGCAAGCAGTTCGGCAAGGCCATCATCGAGTTCCCCGCTGTTTACGACATGCTGTCCATCATGAAGGCTAAGCTCGACGCTGGTCGTGCCCTCCTTTACCAGACAGCTCGCTACGTGGATATCTACAAGGCTCTCGACGACATCGCTCGCGAGCGCAAGCTCACTCCCGAGGAGCGTGCCGAGCAGAAGCAGTTCAGCCGCTTAGCTGACGCCTTCACTCCCCTTGCCAAGGGTATGAACTCTGAGTACGCTAACCAGAACGGTTACGACTGTATCCAGATTCACGGCGGTTCTGGTTTCATGCTCGAGTATGCTTGCCAGCGCATCTACCGCGACGCTCGTATCACCTCTATCTACGAGGGTACCACCCAGCTGCAGACGGTTGCCGCTATCCGCTACGTCACCAACGGCTTCTACAGCCAGGTTATCAGCGACTACGAGCAGTGGCCCGTGGCTGCCGAGTACGAGGCTTACAAGGAGCGCGTAAAGGCTATGGCTGTGAAGTACAACGCTTGCGTGGCTGCCGTTAAGGATGCTGCCGACGAGGAGTTGCACGACATCTGCGCACGTCACCTCTATGAGATGGCTGCCGACGTCATCATGTGCCACCTGCTCATGCAGAACGCCAGCAAGGCTCCCGAGCTCTTCGGCAAGAGTCTCAACGTGTATGTTAACTTTGCTGAGGCTGAGATCGAGAAGCACAACATGTGGATCAACCGCATGAACGTGGCTCAGCTCGACAGCTACCGCAAGGCTTAATACGCGCGCATCACGGCCGCGTCAGGTTATATCGGAAATCCCTACCCTGTTCCCTTCCCGTAATGGGCAGGGTAGGGCATTCCGTTTTAGGTCTTGAGGTTTTGAGGTTTTTCCATCCGGATGGCAACCTTATAACCTTCCAAGTTGAGTTTACGAAACTTAAATAACATTAATTATTAACCAAAAAAAAATTAAGTAATGATTAAAAAATAACTTCCTAAAGTTTCTCATACCTATGAGCACTTAATAAGATAGTTCCACTTAGGCAGTGAGTCATCAAAAACGATTCTCCTGCTCTTTTCCGATTCGTAGGATTCCATAATGGGTCTTT
>JAZLKL010000175.1:0-42230 GCA_045597585.1 Bacteroidaceae bacterium
TGTTTATTCAGCATCACATGATGGGGAGTTGTCTTACTATCACGACAGATACGGACTTGAAGCTGATCTCGTCCTGCATCTTTCGGACGGTCGTTTTGCTCTCATTGAGTGTAAACTTGGCAGTGCCGAAATAGATGATGGTGCAGCACACCTATTGCAACTCAAACGACTAATACAAGAGTATAACAAGGAAGAGAAGCAAGTTCCTCTGCGTGAGCCCGACCTACTCATTGTCATGACAGGAGGAAGCATGGCCTACACTCGCCCAGATGGAGTCAAGGTTATCCCGTTGGCATGTCTGAAAGACTAAGTTGTAACATCATTATTCAAAGGAACATAACGTATGATTCAAGGAAATACTTGGCATGACTACTCAAACGGGTTGAAACATTTCCTAAGTGATGTCGCAAAATCACGGTGGGCAAGGTACTTGTTCTACCCCTTAGGTGTGTTTGTTGCCATCATGTACATGACAAGCCAGGCAGGAGCACACTCATATTCGTTCTTCAGTTATGTATGCGATTTTGTAGGTTGTATTGCAGTCATCATATTGTGTACGATGGTTGTTCTATCTTGCATCTTCACCGCTGACTATCCGTACGATAGACTTAGGAGAAGAAACAAAGAAAGGGAAAACCAGCGAATAAATGCAGCATTTCGGAAAGAGTATGACAAAGAGACTGACCTTCGCATACAAAGAGACAACGAATTATTACGCCGTCAGGTTATCGTAGAATGTCACAAGCAGCAGAAGGCTCAACTGGACGAGATCCGCATGAAGCAGAAAGAAGAACTGGATAATCTGCAAAGTGAGATTGACCAGAAAAAGCAGGAATTGGAATTCTGCAGAAGCCGTTATGAGCAGGATTATCAGAATCTTGAGAATGTTCACAAGAAATCGGAGAATGTAATCATCAGATTGACGCAAGACATTACGGAGAAAGAGAGAAGTATTGAAGACCTTCAAACTCGACTCATTGAATCGCAAAGCTCCTACAACATTCAGATTGAAGAACTTAAAGCTCGACAAGCTAAAGAATTGGAGCAGGTCAAGCAGAAAGCTATTGATGAACTACGCAGCGATGGATTCAATTTGTTCAAAAAGGCGACAGATGCGTTAGAAGAATCACGTGAAAGAATCTTACGCGAAAATTCAGAAAGAGTGAAAGTCGTAACAACGTATGCCGTAATGGAACTTACTCAGTTCGGATTTTCCCCTGAGGCATACGCATTCATTCAACACAAGGTCTGCACCTTTGCCGAGACTGGAGGTAAGTTCGATAAGACAGAACAAAGCCCAATCGTAAATCCATTCAAAGATGAGTTTGCCAGAAAATATGGTCGTAAGAAGAAGATAAACAAAACAGGCAATGTTCTTACGACACTGGATATTGCGCACTACACTCGCAACATAGCCATTTATCTTGATTTTAGACTCGAAGATGTTGCCCGATTTACAGTATATTTGTTCAAAGAATGGTACCCAGATGGAGATTTTCTAAGCATTACCAAAACTGCTGCCAAGTCACCCGATACAGGATTAATCAAAATCCATGAAGATATAGAGGACTATATAAAGGATCAAGGATGGTTGAAATCGGAAAGGGGCATTTCCATACAATAACCATCGATTTGCAATAATAGGCAGTCATAAGTTCACTTTACACTTTAGCTCAACCTTCGGGTTGGGCTTTTTTATTCTACATCGAGACGATGCATTTTTCATCTGGACGATACAGAACAATGTTCCCGAAACTAACCATTAATTATTTAGAGAATCATTGCTGGATATGTTTGCAAATGGAAGGAAAGTAACTCTATTGCACTCACTAAGATTCAAAAAAAATGCATAATTCAGGTGCTAATCGCGCATATTTTACATAAAAATCTTGGTTTCTGCAAACATTTTTATACTTTTCTGTTTATATTTCATATAAATTTATTACTTTTGTACCACTTTTACCTTGCTGAAAGCCCTGAATGGGCTTAGGTGGGTAAAGTGCATACACATAAAAGGCGTAACTGAACGCTTTGGTTTTGACTGTGTAGAATCTCGCAAGTTCAACAAATCTGTCAAAAACAAAGCAACGGGGACGCCCTATGAGGTGTTTATTCACGCACACTAACTTGCGTATGTGGGTTGGTCGTGTAGTTGTATATAACATCGGCGTGGGGCTTTCAGCGTTGCTCGTTTCGACAGATTGGGCAATGCGAGAGCCTTACACAGTGGAACGAGCATCAGGCGAGCTCCACGTTTGTTTATGTGTATGTTAGATTACAATTTAAATATTTAGCATTCTGCATTGGGGCTGGCAGATATTTTGTAAAATTCAACATATGGATTACAAAGTTGACATCGTGATGTGTATTGACATCACCGGCAGTATGCAGGACTGTATTGATACAGTTAAAGCGCGTGCTCTCCAGTTTTGGCCAGATCTTCAGACTGCTTTGACTGAAGCAAAGAAGAATGTTTCTGATGTTCGTGTGAAGGTTATCGGCTTCCGTGATTTTGAAGCAGACGGCTCAAATGCTCTTGAAATCAGCAAGTATTTTAATCTCAGCGCCCAAGGAAGTTCTGACCCCGAAGAATACAAGGCTTTTGTTAATGGACTTGTAGCAGACGGAGGTGGTGATGAACCAGAGAACTCACTCGAGGCTCTTTCTTTGGCAATTCAAAGCGACTGGGTTACAACAGGAGATCGTCGCAGACATGTTATCGTAATGTTCACCGATGCATCTGCTCACAAGTTGGAAGATGCAAACCGTTCTAATCCTAACTACCCACAAAACATGCCTGAGTCTCTGGACGCATTAACAGATTTGTGGATGACACCTTCTAATGGTCAAGATCCTTCTGGACTTAAACTAAAACAAGCTGCAAAGCGACTCATCGTGTTTGGACCTCAGGTATATCCTTGGCCAGAAATTTATGAGACTTGGAATCAAGTCGTATTCAACCCTTCCCGTGCAGGACAGGGATTGGACGAGGTTTCTTACGAGGATATTATCGAGGCAATCGTTGGAAGCGTATAAAATTTACCCACATTTAAAGGGGCTTGAGTTTCAAGCCCCTAATTTATCTTTATGATGAATATATTATCCACAATATTCGAATTTAATATGGGTGCAAATGAATTTCGCAAATTGATTAGCGATGCGCAAAAAGCGGCAGCTAAAAACAATTTTGGCGATGCTCTTGCTAAGTTGAATAAAGCCATGTCTTTTCGTGGTATCTCCCCGGATGATATGAATAAGTTGATGGCTTATAGAGAAGATCTCATAAAAGCAGAACTCGAATACAAATCAACTGAGAGTAAAAAAAGGATCCTTAAGGCGTTAAAGCAACAAGATTTAGTCTATGCAAATGATCTTTACGAAAAGGCTCACGGCAATGAACTATCCGATGACGATGATAGCGAGGTTTACAAAGAAATCACATTTGTTGAATATCTTGTAAGCGGTCAAAACGCTTTTGCTGAAAAGGATTTAGATAAGGCAGCAGACTTGGTAAATAGAGCTTTAAGTCTTTATAATCCTCCTAGAGATGAAGCCAGGGCACTTTTTGACTCAATATATCAAGAGAAAAAAGCCGTAGAAGATGAAAACAAACGAATAGGACCTCAATCGCTCCTGCCATTTGGAACATTCAATATTCCTAAAAAAGAAAATGAAGGCGAAGATGCGGATCCTATTTCAAAAGTTGACTCCAATTTGAATTGGGGTTTCGTTGGCGTGTTCGATGGAATGGGTGGTGCTGGCGCTAAAAAATATAAGCATATTGAATCCGGTGAAGAACATACTTCTGCTTATTGGGGATCAAGAATTGTTAGAGACGGTGTCGAGGAGTTAATTAAGAATCGCAATTTGGGCCTAAGTCCAATTGAATGGGTTGATTATCGTATACATGACACCATCAAATCTAAACTTGACGAAAAAATCAAAGAATTCCCAAATGCTAATGGTGCTGTGTTGAGCAAAATGACTCGAAAATTGCCAACGACCATGGCAATGTCTGGTTATGAAATCATTGATGATAAAGTTGCAATAACTACATATTGGGCTGGTGATTCAAGAGTTTATATCTTGTTAAAAGACACCATTAAAATTCTAACTATAGATGACGCAAATGCAGAGGATGGCGATCCATTCTCTCCACTAAATATGGATCTGGCAATGAATAATGCCATTTCACAAGAAAGAGAATTTCGCATTAACCGTTCTGTTGTTACATTGCCAATTTCCCAACAAGAGCCTTTCTTATTGATAGCAAGTACTGATGGATGCTTTGGATATTACAAGAATCCTATAGAATTCGAGGCTATGCTTAGGAATTGTTTAGGAAAAGCTAATGATTGCAACGAATATCTATATAACATCAAGGAAGCAATCATAGAGAATATACAACAAGATGATTTCTCTATCTCGATAGCAGGTTTCGGATCTACATCTTTTGACGACTACAAGTCAGTACTTTCTTCTGATGCAGATGTTGAATTGATTGATGATTATTACAGTTGGCGTAAGGATATAGAAAAGCAACGTTCTGATTTCAAGGCTCAAATTTCTGATTTAGAAACTAAGCTGAAGGAATATAGGGAAGAAGAAGAACGACTTCACTCTATTGAGGAGCAAAAGAACCTAGAATGGTATGCTAAGTACAAAGAAACGTTCTCTGTAGTAAATCGAGAAGAAATTGAATCTATTTAGTTATGCTTACAGTCGGTGAAAAAATACATAGTGATTCTTCAGGACGCACTTATACAGTAACCTGGGCTTCAGATAAAATTACTCAAGCAGAAGTTGGCTTTGCGTCAACTCCTGGTGATGGAGATGTGTATTTTATTAAACGTCTTCTTAGTATGAAATATCCAACAGAGTCTTCGTTGGGTTCGCCAAGAATGAAAGAAGAACGTAGAAAAAAATGCGATTTCCATTTCAGAAAGTATTCTGCTTTATATCGTAGTATAAAAGCAGGCTGTGGTTCTGATGGAGCTTGTGTACCAATTGAGGATTATTTCCGAGAAGGAGCATTCTATTATACAGTATATCAAAAAATCAATGCTGAGTCACTTTCTCTTGAGGAAATCGCAGCTTTGAATGTGTCTGATAAATACAAATTACTCTTACGATTAGTGCAAGGACTTCAGCCAATGCACACGCAAGGTGTTATTCATGGTGATTTAAAACCTGATAATATTCTCGTCCAAAGGGATGGAACCTCTTGGAGAATCAGATTGATAGACATGAATGATTGCTATCATGCTGGTGATCCAAATCCGCCTGGTGAAGTAATTGGCACCCCTGACTATTATTCGCCAGAACTTACAGAGTATAATACTTATGAAGTAGAAGATTATGAAGATGAGGAAGAAATGTCTCATGTCCATGATCTTGCTGCTGCATTGACAACCAAAAGTGATATTTTTGCGTTGGGTATCAATTTCTGCGAGTTCTTCTCTGGTAATCGTCCATTAATTTCAAGTGAAGAAGTTGAACACTTGGCAGAGGCAGCTCAAAAAGGTGTAATCAAATTCCCATCAACCTTACCTGTAGGTTTCGTGAATTTATTATCATCAATGCTTTCCGCCAACTATAAGGACAGACCTAGCCTTACTGTAATTGCCGACAAACTTAAGTCACTAATAACTGGTCTAAGAAGTGTTTCGGCTCCAGTTATTTCGATTATCAAAAAAGATGCCACGTCGGCTGATGTACAGATAAATTGTGATGGTGCAATAAACGTTTACTATACACTAGATGGAAGTACTCCTACAAATAAGAGTGCCGTTTACTCGTCGCCATTGCATATTACAAAGACGTGTACCATTAAAAGTGTTGGTGAAACTGCAGAACACAAATTAGGAACATTATCATCCCAGTCTATCAGCATAGGAAAATTGTTATTTAAAGTTTCCTCGAAGGAGCCAACAATTCGTGTGGACGGCAGAAAAGTGACAATTATTCCAAACTCTGCAAGTAATGAGGGTACAAGATTGTATTACACAACAGATGGGTCTAAACCAAATCTATCATCATCATTATACGAGCGTCCAATAGTAGTTCCAAGTGATGTGAATTTGGTCAAAGCTATAGCGAAAGAACCAGAAGAAAATAAGATGCCATCATTGGTTGTTGTTGCCAAAATCTACAAAGGTCAGCTTACCAAGCCAATCATACATTACAAGAAAGGATTGGTTAGTATGGAATCTACGGATGATGCGGTAATATACTATACCACAAATGGTGAAACTCCTAATTCAAGCAGCTATAAATATGAAAATCCATTTATGGTAGAAGACATAAAGAAGTTCCATATTAAAGCAATCTGCATAAAGGAAGGATCGTTAGATTCTGATTTGTCTGAAATTAAACGTCCAAGCATAATAATGTCATAGGAAAGTGGAAGTTGGTGAATCAATATATAGTGATAATTCAAAAGTTCAATACACAATTCTTCAAACCTTAAAAAGTGGAGGTCAAGCTGAAGTTGCCTTTGCTGTAGCGGAGAAAGATCAAAGAGTATATTTTATTAAACGTCTGTTATCTATAAAATACACAGAAAAGACAAAGAAACAATGTATTGACTTTGAATCGGCACAAAAGAAATTATACCGTCAACTCTCAAAAGAGTCGACGGAGTTTTCTTCGTGTCCCAAAGTAATTGATTTCTTCAGAGAAAAGACCTTCTATTATGTAGTAACAGAACGAATCGTTGGAGTTCAGTGTGACACAAAAGAGCTATATCTTTCCTTGCCTATACAGCATAGACTTGATTTGTTCAAAATCATTGTGTATAGTTTCTTAGGTTTAGAAAAGAACAATATAGTACATGGTGATGTAAAACCTGAAAACTTGTTATTAAAGCAAGTAAACAAGCATTTTGTTAGCAAACTTATCGATCTTGAGTCTGCATTTTTCTCATCAAATCCACCAGCGAGAGGATGCATTGTTGGAACGGATCCGTATTCTAGTCCAGAACTAATTGACTATAATGATGAAGATTCAGAGATAAAGTATCAGTTATCTTCAAAGAGTGATATTTTCTCTTTAGGAGTAATTCTTTATGAGTTGGTATGTGGAGAATATCCTATCTCAACTATAGAGAATGCTTATGCTTTTGAAATCTCAAAAAAGAATGAGAAATTGATATTCAATATCGATTGTTCAAATGAACTAAAAAGCTTGATAACGTCGATGCTTGACATTGATCCACAAAAGAGGCCAGGTGTTATATCAATCTTAAAGTGCTTAAAGGAACTTCCTGACATATCATGCATTCCTGATTATTGTTCACGCCCTCTGATGATTGTTGAAAGAAAGTCCGAAGATACTGCATATTTGCATTTATTCTCTTTTGTATATGATGCAGTTATAAAGGTTTCCGTAGACGGCTCAAAAGAAGAGGTATATAAGAGTCCGATTCCAATAGAAGATGATGATGTACATGTATCAGCTCATGTTGAAATAAAATCAAGTGATGGATGTACTTTAATTTCTGACAAGCTTAAAGAAGAAGTATCCGTAGCAAATGAACGAAATGGCAGAGTAGATAGACCTTACATTGATATAAACGATGGCATTGTTTCTATCTCAACATTTACAAGTGATGCTAAAATATATTTTACCACTGACGGATCTCTACCGACTCGAAAGAGTGCTTTGTATGATGAACCAATGTCATTACCGGAACATACAGTTGTCAGAGCTATTGCGGTCAAGAGAGGTATGTACAATTCGGATATAGCATCAAGAAACACAAGTTCAACATTAAGAATGAGTTAAAATGTGGGTCTGTAAACATTGCGAATCAGTTAATTCTGATAAGGATCATATATGTATAGTATGTGATCAATATAAAGATACAAATTATAATGAAAAGATGTATTGTATTCATTGTGGTACAATCTATAGGGTAAATGAAGTTGACAGGTTCTGCATACATTGTGGAAAGAAACTGGTGACTGGCAGCAAATGATATGATTTGTTCCAGATGTAATACATATAATCCCAACGACGCATGTTTTTGCCGTCACTGTGGTAGAAAATTTGCAGACACAGAGTCTGACAAATTTTCCGCTTCTATCAGTGTGCTTAATCAAAAACTGTCATCGTCCATCGCAAACAACACAAAACTTAGGAAAGATATAGCAGAACGAACAGAGACCTTAAAACAACAAGAATATTTATACAATAAATTGAGTATTGAATACTCGCAAAAGGTAAAGAGTTTTTATATTCTATTAGGTTTATTCGTCATAATACTTGTTGCGATACTTTTATCTTATCTCTATATACACAGAAATAATTATATAGACTATAATTCTAACGAGTTAACAATTATAGACCCAAGAACAAGTTGCCCCGTCTATACTTTGACGCTGGTAGAACATGGTAAATTTGTAATGGGGAAAACAGAGGAAATGCTATACTCATTAGGTGCGATTCCTTCACATAGTGTAGTTATTTCTGACGATTTCTACATTGGAGAAACAGAAGTGACAAATTTACTATGGGATTGGGTTATGTACGACACAATAAATACCTCCAAGAACTCAAACTATCCCAAAAACTTAGTTAGTTGGACAGAATGTACCCGTTTCATATCTAAATTAAACAAAAAGACAGGAATGGCGTTCAGATTGCCTACAGAGGCAGAATGGGAATTTGCTGCAAGAGGAGGAAATTCGTCACCGCCAAACACATTCAGCGGAAACAATGACTTTAAGACAGTCGGTTGGTTTGGTGTCAATAGTAAACATCAGCTCCATGAAGTAAAATCATTAGCTCCTAATGCCTTAGGTTTATATGATATGTCAGGAAACCTATGGGAATGGTGCGAAGATATATTTGAAAATTATAGCGATGTAGAAATTATCAATCCGTCTGGACCTGCAACAGGTGATTTACACACCATTCGAGGAGGTGGATATGAAAACGAGCCCGTATGCGATATTTCTTTTCGTATAGGCTATGCTAACAAACAAATACAAACAGTTGGATTTCGAATCGCTTTAACCAAAGAATAATATGGCAACAAAAATATGTCCTAAATGTAAAATAGAAAACCCAATTGAAGCAAGTTTTTGCAGGCATTGCGGTTATACATTTACTGAGGAATCAAAAAATGGAACAAGTTTGACTCCGAAGATAAAAGAATTTCTCGTGGTTGAATCATTTTACACTGTTGGAAGTGTTATAAATTTAATGTGGGATGTTGAAAACTACACATCTATCACATTGAATGGCGAGCTTGTGACTAATCGTGATTCGAGCGAAATTCTGGTTGAAGGTGACATGACCCTTGATCTTATTGCCACTAATGATTATGCCCAGGACTTAAAACGAATTAGAATTACACCAAGTCTAAAACCAAAAATCATTCGTTTTGATTGTGATCGCCATAATATAAAAGAAGGTGATGAAATAAAGATTACCTGGGATTACAGAAATACGGACATTGCAATCATTAAATCAAATCTGTCAAAAGAAGAGATACATCTAGCGTTAAAACGAACTATCAAGTATAAGCCAAAAGTAGGTGAAGTACTAACTTTAGTATGTTATTCAAAAGATCCTAAAGTATTTGAAGAACGTGAACTTGAGCTTACTATTATTGACAATGTTGTAATAGATAGTTTTACTACTAGCAGTAATAACATTATCGAATCTACGCCTGTAACATTGTCTTGGTCTGTTAGAAATGCTCATTCACTAATATTATATCCTGAGGGAATTAACGTATTGGACAGATCGTCAATAGTAGTATATCCTAAAAGATCCACCCAGTATAGATTGGAAGCATCAAATTCATTGTCAACAAGAACAGAAATCGTAGCGGTAGGTGTTAAACCTTTGCCAAAATTTGAATATACAATGCCAGACTGTTCTTCAATTTTGAAGATGCCTAGTATAAACCTAGATTTGTCAAAATTGACATCTAACATTGATGAAATCAATATTGACAAGTGGATGCTGTCTCCTTCATCTGCAAAAAAAGAAAATAAAATAACAACCTATATAAAAAGAATTTTCAATCATTTTTTTGTATGAGCTTCAATCTTATCAATATATTACCTGGAGCGCAATTACTTATAAAGTGCTTAAGGTTTGCACTTACTATAGTAGCATTGCTTCTGCTCGTATGTTCGGTAGGACAATATCTAAATTGTCCTGTTACATGGATAAGAATTATTAGCATAGCCTGCATGATTTTAAATATACTCTATATAATACTAATGTTCATTTTGACTTCTAGAAAATATTACAGTATGGAGCTTAGAGATTATAACATACTATATTGTATTTTGTTATTGTCTTCTGTAGCTGCAATAATAATGTTTCTGTGTGGTGGAGATTATTCACTATATGAGATATTAGGTGAGTATATATTATTTGAATCAGAAAAGGTTATTCTTCCAATTGCAACAGTTATTTTTGTATCTATTACATACTGGTTGCCAATCAATTCAATTAGAAATATTTATAGTAAGTATAATCATTTTAATAGAATAAAAGAAAACATAGAATATGGCAAGTAAATTTTCCTTTCAGAGAATGCTTTGGAATATCGCTGGTGCAGAGATTCCCATTCTCGAAAAATGTAGAACCGATCACAAACGATTTGGTGCTGTTGGTGCAACTATTGCAATGACATCGTTCATTGCATTCCTATCAGGTACTTCTGCGGCTTGGTATTTCACTCAGCGCGGTAGTGACACTTCAGGAAATATTGGATGGGCAATGGCTTTCGGTGTTGTATGGGCTACACTTATCTTTTGTATTGATAGAAGCCTTGTTATTACACTGAAGAAGAATCCTGAAAGAAAGTCCAAATTTTGGTGGGCTGTCCCTTTAGTATCACGTGCTATGTTAGCAGGTATTATTGCGTTTATGGTTTCCATTCCGCTAGAGCTCGTCGTTTTTGAGGATTTTATTGCAGAGCAAGAATTTATTTGGAAAGAAAATAAATCAAATAGTCTTTCTGAAAACTCCCGTGCTAATAGAGCAAGTGAAGAGGCACAGCGTCATATTGAAGAGAATGACAAGAACATCAAACGGTTTGAATCTCAAAAAACACAATTGGATAATGAAAAATCTTCCCTTGAAAATGAAAGAAATATACAAAAGGGGAAACTTAATAATCCAACTACACAAGCTTATAAAGATGCTCGGGCAGGGTTTAATTCCGCGAACTCATCTATGAATAGCTTACAAGGTAGATTGAATAGTTTACAGAGACAATTGGATGAAGCTAACCAATGGAACAAGTCCTCGATTCAAAGTCAAATAAATAGTGTTCGTTCTCAATTAAATGCTCAAAGGTCAAAAAAAGCATCTTGTCAAAATACAATGAAGGCTGAAGTTGACAAATGGAATAAGCCAATAAATGAGCGTATCGCTGAATTAGATGAACAAATAGCAGCAAAAGAAGATGAAATAAGTAAAAAGATCAATGTTATTGATGAAACTCAAAAACAGAACTTAGTGACTCAGGCAAGACGTGATAGTCTCGTTCTTCAGAGAGATTCTTTGGTTGATGAGCATGACGTCATAATGCAAAAAGGAAATCATTTTATTCAAAATTTCGAGATTCTTGAATATGCTGTAAGTCCTAAAGATCTTGATTGTACATTCTGCGGTGGCACAGGTATGTCTGATAAAGTACAATGTAGTCATTGTTTTGGCAAAGGTAAGGTTAAAAGTGAAAGACCTAATGAATGGTATTTCCTTTGGTTAATTCGTCTGTTGTTCTTTATCATAGAATTGCTTCCTACTGTCGTGAAAATTGTGATGCCTTTGGGTGCTTATGACAAGATGGTATATTCTGAAGAGAAAGATATGGAAGAATACTTAACTTCGCCAAACTATCTTGACAGGATTCGTAAGATGCATGACTTGGAAATAAAAGCTCACGAAGAACAACTTGAGGATCAGAAGGCTTTAGAAGCAGAGATTAGATCAAAGATCATGCAAGAATTAAAGGACGCTCAGTTAGAAATCGCAGAAGCTGCTGTAAAGCAATGGCGCGAAACGGAGCTTGCACGTATAAAATCTGAAGGCCTAAAAATAGTCTCTGGTACGGTGGCAGAAACTCCTGTTACAGAAACAAAGCCAAAACTATACTCTGTAGACATCGAAGACGGAGTTAAAAGAACGGAATATCCAACTTAAAAATAATGTATAATGGCAAAAAGGAAATCTACAGGAATCCCAGGTTTGAGTTTTTCATGGAAAAGAGCATTGGGTATAACGCAAGCAAAACAGAAGTTTTCTCGTGAGACGGGAATACCTATGAGTAAGGCTGGTCTAGAAAGAAAAGTTGGTTCAACGATACTAAAACTACTTTTTGGACAGAAATAGGAATAATTTGGAAATTTCTATATGAGTCGCGTCGGTCAAATTGCAGAGGATGAAATACTCCATTTCGCAATTTGACTTACAGGCTTTGTAGCGTCCTCTAAAATCAGTTGTCAATCGGGTAATTGATAAATAAAAGATTATGGCTACGAAATACATATATATCTTATTGGTTGTTGCATTATTGGCTTGTTTGCTCCCAATGCCTTATGGCTACTATTCTTTACTACGATTTGTTTCAATGTGTACCTTCAGTTACATAGCATATAAACAATATCTACTGAAACAAGAAAACCTTATGTTCATTTTTGCTGCATTAGCACTATTGTTTCAACCTTTTATCAAATTATCATTAGGAAGGGCTGTTTGGAATATTGTAGACGTTGTTGTAGCACTTTTTCTTATTACTCTTTGGATTAAAAATCGAAAGTCAAAATGATTTCCTCAGAGATCTTTGACAACAAGATGACTATTGTCAACATAGTAAATTAAGTTGTAAAAAACAGCCTTATCCTCACGGATGGGGCTGTTTCTCAATTCAATACAACGAATCAACTAACCATTTTATAACCAACCAAACTTTATCACATAGTAGATGAGCAGAGCGGTTGAACACAATGCCAACTCCAAGATAAAGATAAAGAGCCAATAGTAGATGTTGAAAGTCTTCTTATCAACGAATATGCCTCTATAGTCATTCATTGCCTTCTCAACCCTGTTACCCAGAGTTTTGAGACTACAATCAACCTTAGCTTCATGTGCCTTTATGAGTTTGTCTTCATTCTCAATCAGTTGCTTATGAGCAGCCTCCAGATAACTCTTGCTCTCGTCAGTAAAGTCAACCTTTACTGGGGTCTGATGAGCACGAGTAATGGCACTGCAGATACCATCGATAGCGTTGTCAACACTATCTTTGGCTGCATTGAAAGATGCTAAAAGCACAGGAACCTCTAAACTGGCAAGTCTAACATTGTCAGTACAGGTAATCAGATTAGTCACCGCCAATCTGAGCGTCTTCAGTTGCTCGTCAAAGTTGGTAACTTCCTCCTTGACTTCCTGCTTCTGCTCGATCTTGGCAACAAGTTTTGTAATATCCTTCGCCATAACTTTCGATTTTATGTTTAACGTTTGAGTTTAACAACAGGCTTGCAGAGCCAGCTCGCTTTCTTGGCACAACGACGAGCCCAGTCATCATCGTTCTCATTCTTGTCACGTCCCCATCCACTGCCAGGACTGCCACCGCCACCACAGGATTCGGCAATTCGGGTTGCACCATCGACGTAACCAGCGAACAGAAGGATGGCAGTCTTGATGCAATTTTCAAGAGCCTCGACACTATCATCTACAGGTTCAACAGCATCCTTGATGACATTATAGATGTGATCAGAAACATAGGTCTTTTGCTCCTTTCCGTTGTTGTCCCAAAGGACATAAGCACGTGTCTCTTTGGTTCCAGAAGACTGTGTTGAAGCCTGACTCGAACCGTCTTGCACTTTTGTACTTTGCTCTGGTACGATTGGTCTCGATACAGGCTTTGTCATGCCCATACCAGTGTTGGAACTACCAACCTTCACCTGAGTAGCCTTATGGAATTTCAACCAAGTACCTCTCAGATTTTTCAGCATAAGGTCACGACCTACACCAAGTTTAGAAGACTTGTAGCGAGAGTTGCCCTTCATGATGGTGTACCCATGTTTAACTCCGTCTTTGTCCTCCTGAACCTTCACGTCATAACCAAGTGCCTTGATCCTGCGAACGTAGTCATCCCAAGAGTATGCACGCATTTCTGAGAGAACCTTGTAACAGGCATCAGTAATCTCCTTGACGTTCGCCTTGTGAATATCCTCGGGCAACTCCCAACCCTCTTCAACATTGATAGTGTGGACAGCCATAGTGCAACGATTACCAATGAAGCGGTCTGTCATCAGATTGCCGTCAAGGTCGATGCGATTGATTAGAATATGAAGGTGAGGAATGCCAGACTTAGAGTCATGATGGACACATGCGAACAACTGTGCTCGGCTCAGGTCAATGGCAGGTACCTTCTTTTCTTTCTTGCCTGACTTCTGTGATGCCTTAACCAACTCATCAAGGAATCGGATGGCATACCTTCTCCAGTCCTCAGATGTCCAGCCCTTTGACTCTTCAAGGGATGGGGAAACCTCTATACGGAAGATGGGCTTATCGACAGGCTTCTTGCGGAACTTTGGTGCATACTTCATCTGGATGACTTGCATCTCATTCCACATGCCCAAGGGTGGCAGACCTTCAGACAGATTCTTGGTGTAAACGATGTCTGCTCTGTTGTGCCTGGTACAGTATTCCGTCATCCGAGCACCATGTTCGATAGGTGTACATTCAGCGACCATGAGTCTGCAGATACTTGAAATGATTCTGAATATCTCCCCAGCGACGAATGAGGTATGTTGTTGCCTCAATCCAGTTGTTCATGAACTCAGCGTCGTGGAAGTAGCTAAGCAGCTCCTCCTGAGTCTTTCCTCCGAGTGCATTGTGGATATGAACAAGTTCGCTGCGGACATCCCCAAGAGAGATAAGAGCCTTAGTTTGTTCATCGTTCATAAGCTGATAGAGCATTATTTCAAGCGACTTGTCATGAACATACTGGCTCTTCTTGATTCCTGCCTTAGCAGACTCTTCAAGAATCGTAGCGTAATCCTCAGGTGAGTAGCACACCGTGATACGTGGGTTGCGTACTTTCTTCTTTTTCTTAGCAACCTTTGCTTCTGGTTTTACATTTGAATCCATAGTTGTATAAATCATTGAAATTAAGTTTATAAGAGAGAATGAATGACAATGCGAGCCTGCGAGTATTGCAAGAAGTCAGCAGGTCGAAACACAGGGGGAACCCCTGGTGTGTCGGACAATGACACTTCTTGTTTAGCTGACTACACTTTGACTATGCCCTTCGGGAGGTTTTCAGAAGGCTTTGCAAGGTAACCAAGTAAAGGTCACAATACTTGCTATGTGTCTGATGGCGCCCTATTTTAGGGCCTCATAATTTTGATAGTTTTCAGTTGACGCATTGCATTCTGGAAGTGTTTTTTCTTCCTTCATCTTAAGATACTCGTCATAGGTGATTGCGTTCTTACGGGCTTCTTCCATCTCGCGCATCCTGATTTCCTGGTCTCGCCTGTCATATGCTCTACTACGTTCTACCAGAAACTGTTTCAGACTTGAAAGAATAACCTGAGGATCAAAGTAGCTATAGAAACGTTCATATTGTGTAGCCTTGAAACGAGCGAAGAAGAGCATCAGTTCATCGGTTTTCAGCCAATGGTAGTATGTCGCAATAAGTTTGGACAGTTCTAATAGTTGTTCTTCTGACACCTTTTCTTTCAGTCCGCAATAGTTGCTTACACTAGTGAGTTGAGGAACCAACCATAGCTCTGCAGCTCTGTTTCCATACGCTAATTTGAGCAATGAAAGCGTTGGCGAATCACCGAAGTAACAAAGGTCAGGGGAGTGGCACAGCTCCATCTGACTACTTGGATTGTGAGCCAACAGAAATTCATCTATTGTAGCATCCGTAGATTGAAGTATCTGTATCTTATTCCTCACGGACGGGCTGATTTTCGGCAAGGAGTCTTTGCATGGCGCCGATTGCTGCATTGACCGTATTCCGTTTGTCTTCATGAACTGTAATGTTTTCGAGATGTGTTCCATTTGATTCCAGTTTTAGTGGTTCGTTGATCCAAGTTCTTAATGTGATAAAATTCTCAAAGTTCTTTCTGTACTGTTGTGTTCTTATCTGTACATAATTGCCAATGTATGCGTAACATTGCTTGCGATCTTCTTCCGTAAGAGCATTCCACATGGAACGAAGTTTTACTTGATCACCAACAGGTTTGTCATATAATGCCCATACCTTTTCAAAGGGATAATCTGTCTCAACTTTCACAACAACTATTGGGGCAGAGTCCCCCTTGATAATTTGTTCGTTAGAACGATTATCACTACTATTGCTGTTATTCTTACTATTTGTATTACTCTTACTTAGGCAACCGTCTGCTTGCGGTGGTTTGCCATCGCATGCAGCCGTAGTCTTTCTTGCTTCGTAGCGCTTACGAGCATTCTCAGCATTCTTCTCACATTTTGTGATGTATGCTTCCGCATCGCGATCTATCTGTGCAACAAACATCATGAAGAGCGCCTTTATGCCTTCTTCTTCAAATTCTGGTAATATGCCAGTGTTGGCATATTCCAGAATTGATTTGAAGATTCGGCCTGCACTTGCGTCGCTCAAACAGTTGATTGCAGCCATGTTGTCCAGATACAAGATGATGCTCTTCATCTTTTTCTTGTCTTTCTCTACTGCCATAGTCGAATCTTGTCTATCCTCTTTTACTGTTAACATAAGCCATAGCCTCTTCCTCTATCATATAGTCAGCCTTACGACCTCTTGTCAGGATCCATTCATCAATCTCTGATTTCAGGAAGAGATTCTGTTTACCTTTATCACCTTGTTTATGATAAGGTATAACGCCTGCGCTGCACCAACCATAGATGGTCTGAATAGAAGGATGGCTTGGCAAATAGTCATGAAGACCTTTCACGTCGAACCATACAGATTCTTCGTGAGATGGTTTGGAAAGACTGTCTATCTTTGTCACGAGAGAGTCAATCTTTTGCTGGAGGGCCAATATCATCATTGGCATGTCCTCAAATGAAGGTTTACTATTCATATTGTAATTTTGCATTAAATGTTGTCTTCAGCGATATGCATGAAGAAACATTCCCGGGAATGCGACGGCAAAATTACAATGTTTTTTATCGACGACTCAATGCGATAATTCTCACATTTAGTCGCAATAAAAATAGTTCAAAAAAGTATATTTTTTCTTATCTTAGTTAGCAAAACTCGTTGTTTTTCAGCATAAACAAATAAAAAAAGCCACCCACGATATTACTCGTAGATGGCACTGTTAGGGTAAGTCCAGTGTAATGACTTTGGCTATGTTGTAAAATCAGTAGCAATTACGATGGTGTCTGCTGCTTGCTCTTTCTTTTCGTCAACAATCTTTGCGTAGATTTGGGTCGTAGTAACCTTTGTATGCCCAAGCATCTTGCTCACGGTGTAGATGTCAGTTCCGTTTGTAAGTTGCAATGTTGCATAAGTGTGTCGGAAGCAATGGAAAGTAATATGCTTGGTTATACCTGCTGCTTTAATCCATCGTTCCAGTGGTTTGTTAATCCAAGAAGGGTCTTGCAGACCTTCAAATACCAAACGATCTGGTTCGCCTCTTTCTCCACAGAGTTGATATGCTTGATCTGATATTGGCATGTATTGCACTCCTTTTGTCTTCTGTTGAGTGAATAAAATGCGGTAGTGCTCGCCATCCTTGATTATCTCTCTCCACTTCAACTTTTGTATATCACTATGGCGCATACCAGTTAGTGCAGAGAAAAGTGAAGCTCTTTTCATTATAGGTCTGTCGCATGGAGTCGCTGCCAGAGTGTTGAGTTCGTCGATAGTTAAGTACTCGCGTTGCTTGTCTGAATAGGCGATGTTCTTTGCCTTAGCCGCAATATCAACAGTAAGGTACCCATCAATGAACGCTTGATGCAGTCCGGCTTTGAATATAGAGAAATATGTAGAAGCGGTGTTGCGCGTAATTGTTCCTTTCTTTGAACCTCCTTGAGGAGCATTGATTAGGAAATTCTTGTAATCTTCCAACAGGTTCATGTCAATAGTTGAAAAGATCATTGGCTTACCCTCGGTAAACATCTTCATGAGTTTAACCTCGCGATCCCAATTTACTCGGATAGATTTTGAGCTGTTTTGATGACGCTTATCCCTCAAGTCTTCAAAGTACTTGATAAAGTCACATTTTGACCTTTCGTTCTGTGCTGCCTGTTCTGCTTCAGTTTCCGTATATAGCGACTGATTATCATATTCATGCTGGCGAATATCACGAACCTTATCTGCAAAAATACATGCCTCTTGGTCAATGGTGGATCTGCATTGGATGATGCCATTGACATCACGCTTGGGTCTATAGTACGCCTTGCCATCAGCAAGCGTACGCCCCGAACTGTTCTTGTCCCAGATTGGAGTAGTAATAAAACGTCCCAGTGGTTCATGCTTTCTCATTGGTTTATCTCGTCCAGGAACAAAGACAGGAAAGCTCTCAATGATTAGTGACCACTGCTCTTTGTATTCGGATTTGCGAAGTATTACTTTGAATACTGTGCGTTTCATCGGAGTCTTCATAGCTTTATGGATTTGTATAGTTTGTCGATTTCTGATTTGGGAGCATAAACGAAGTTGCCTATCTGTCGAGTGGGGATGGAGAACTTGCGGATATGAGCGTACACACTTGAATCATGAATGCGGTATTTCTGCGATATTTCTCCAATGGTATAGCAGTCCTCAGGCTCTAAACTATATTTCTTTGGTATAGGTTTCTTTGCTGCCTTGCGTACTTTCTTTCTTAGTTGGTAACGCACCTCTACATCTGAACGTTTGAGCCGAATCTGCCTTTGCCCAAGATTGACTGATGGAATCTTTCCTTGGTGAATCTCTCGATAGAGTGTGCCACGTTCAACCTCAAACATTGCTACGACTTCCTTTGCCGTAAGATACTCCCGTATATCAGGGATGTCTTTGGCAATGCGTTCATACATTGCCTCTTTTGCCTCTCTGTCAACCCTTCGCTTGTGTGCTACTGCAGAGCAATTGTGCGAACAGTAAACAGCATCTATAGTCCTTATCTGGAAAATGGTGCCACATATAGGACATTTTCGTCGGATTTGATATTTTGCTTCTGCCATATAGACTAAATCTAAAGATATGATTTGTATTTTGTTTCACTTCGTCAACTTTTATGTCACGTCAACGATTTGGTGCAAAATTACGATAAAAATCCGAAAAACAAGCCAAGAATTACAAAATTTAACACAAAGAAAAATCCGTGTAACTGCGTGAGTCACACGGATTTCCTATTTTTGTTTATTGTTTGTTTATCAAACTTACTTCACCTCCTCGAAGTCAGCATCTTGTACGTCATCGCCACCGCAGTTGCCATTGCTACAGTTGCCGTTGTTGCAACCACCAGCATTCATGTCGGGACCTGCCTGGGCACCGGCTGCCTGCTGAGCCTGGTACATCTTGCCTGCTGCGTTCTGCAACTCGTTCATGGCTGCATCGATGGCAGCAAGGTCTTGAGCCTTGTGAGCATCCTTCATCTTGTTAAGAGCAGCCTCGACCTCAGCCTTAACATCAGCGGGAATCTTGTCGCCACTCTCCTTCAGCATGTTCTCGGTCTGGAAGATCATAGAGTCAGCCTGGTTGAGCTTCTCAATCTTCTCGCGCTCCTTCTTGTCGGCGTCAGCATTAGCCTCTGCCTCTGCCTTCATACGCTCAATGTCCTCCTTAGAGAGACCCGAGCTTGCCTCGATGCGGATAGCCTGCTCCTTGCCGGTAGCCTTATCCTTAGCGCTTACGTTCAAGATACCGTCAGCGTTGATGTCGAAGGTAACCTCGATCTGAGGCACACCACGGCGTGCGGGAGCAATACCCTCAAGGTTGAACTGACCAACGCTCTTGTTCTGTGCAGCCATAGGACGCTCACCCTGCAGTACGTGGATGGTAACGGCAGTCTGGTTGTCGGCAGCAGTTGAGAACACCTGGCTCTTCTTGCAGGGGATGGTAGAGTTTGCCTCGATAAGAGGAGTCATCACACCACCGAGGGTCTCAATACCCATAGTAAGGGGAGTTACGTCGGTGAGGACGATGTCGTTCTTCTCACCTGTAAGCACAGCACCCTGGATAGATGCACCTACAGCCACTACCTCATCGGGGTTAACACCCTTGCTGGGAACCTTACCGAAGAAATCCTCCACGAGCTTCTGTACGGCAGGGATACGGCTTGAACCACCTACGAGGATTACCTCATCGATATCGCTGTTTGAGAGACCTGCATCGCGCATAGCGTTCTGGCAAGGAATCTTACAAGCCTGGATAAGACCGTCGGCCAGCTGCTCGAACTTAGCACGGGTAAGTGTCTTCACCAAGTGCTTGGGCACACCACCTACTGCGGTGATATAGGGAAGGTTAATCTCTGAGCTAGTGGTGCTTGAGAGTTCAATCTTAGCCTTCTCAGCAGCCTCCTTGAGACGCTGCAATGCCATGGGATCCTGCTTGAGGTCGATACCTTCCTCAACCTTGAACTCGCTTGCCAGCCAGTCGATGATTACCTGGTCGAAATCATCACCACCCAGGTGAGTATCACCGTTGGTAGAAAGCACCTCGAACACACCGCCACCGAAGTCAAGGATAGAGATATCGAATGTACCACCACCGAGGTCGAACACGGCAATCTTCATCTCCTTGTCAGCCTTGTCAACACCATAGGCCAAAGCAGCTGCTGTAGGCTCGTTCACGATACGCTTTACCTCCAGACCGGCAATCTGACCAGCCTCCTTTGTTGCCTGACGCTGTGAGTCAGAGAAGTAAGCAGGAACGGTGATGACTGCCTCGGTAACCTCCTGACCGAGATAGTCCTCAGCGGTCTTCTTCATCTTCTGCAGCACCATAGCACTAATCTCCTGAGGAGTGTACTGCTTGCCGTCGATGTCAACACGGGGGGTGTTGTTATCGCCACGTACTACTGAATAAGGTACGCGGGTAATCTCCTTCTGCACCTGGTCGTAGGTCTCGCCCATGAAGCGCTTGATAGAGAAGATTGTATTCTTAGGATTGGTGATAGCCTGACGCTTAGCGGGATCACCTACCTTACGCTCACCGCCCTCGATGAAAGCCACTACTGAAGGAGTGGTACGCTTACCCTCACTGTTGGTGATAACCACGGGCTCGTTGCCCTCAAATACAGATACACAACTGTTTGTAGTACCCAAGTCGATTCCAATAATCTTTCCCATAATTGTATTCTTTTTTTTGTTTATATTCTTTTTTTTTGTTAAAACACTCAGGCAGTAGATGCGTCGGGATATCTTTACCATTTTACTTATCCGTCGGGCTAACTGCAAGCCTACACCCATAATTAAACAAAGCCTGTGCCAAAAGGACATTTTGACGCAAAAAAAGACAAAATCTGCAAAAAAGGCAGAAAAATAATGAAAGAGAGACAAAAAAGCCTGCCAACCTAAACGTATTTATACATTTTTGTGTAACTTTGTCCTCGAAAAATATGTCACACATATTATAATATATCAGCATGACAAGAAAAAAATTACTGGCCTCTATGGTCCTGTCCTTCTGTTTTGGCATATCTCAAAACGGAATGGCGCAAAATGACTATTTTGTGACTACCGAGGGAGCTGTGGTCAACGACAGCGTAAGCATTGAGACTGCTGGCTTATCTGCCGAGCAGAATTTCTTGAACAAGAATTTCCCCTATCGTTCGCTTTGCGACTGGAAGGAGGGTATGCGTTTCATGGTCATTCCCAGCGACAAAGACAACTACATCAAAGCTTTTGTGGACCAGAACAGCGGCAATGAGATTGCAGCAGGTACTCTGAAGCACAAGATTGTAGTGTACAAGGGACATGAGATTACCGAACGTGGATGGATTCGACTGCATTTTGATGTAAGCGACACCCAGCAGCGCATCTTCCATGAAGTACGCAACTTCACATTCGACGAATACTGCCAGAAGCAAGCTGGAGGTGGTGTCCCCTCGCTGGCCTACCTTGACGAGGTGGATGTAGCCAAGGGGGTACTGATGGGCAAGGAACTATACACCGCTCATGAGATATTCTACAAGGACGACTCATCCACACGCAACGGTTATCGCGAAGCTGCCATCAGCATCGACACCAAGGTTACCGTTACCGCCGTGGGCGTAGGCAACCGCGAATACCCCGTAAAGATCGTGGTCACCGACAGCAAGGGCAACAAGTTCTTCCAACTGTGTGCCTTGAGCCATACCAACAGCGGTATGAACGACAACGATTTCATTGCCAAGAACGAGCAGCATCTTTTCGACAAGTCATTCCGATTCAAGGCCAAATACAGCAACGAGAAGGCACGTCAGAAAGACGATCCCACCAAGAACTTCTCAGCCTTGCCTCGCACGGGTCCAACCAGTCCCAACAACACGCGATACGTCAACTATGCCGGTTTGGTGAGCGGACTCATCGAGAAAGGCCATACCAAGGAAATGACCAAGATGTCGAAAGGCGAGCCTGACAAGAAATGGACCAACAAGGATGGCTCAGTAGTGTGGTGGTACGAAGACGGCACCGAGATTACCTTCAGCAAGAAGGGCATTGCCACAAAAGTAAAGGCATCGAGCAACCCATCCAAATAACACACACACTCTGCCCTCCCCTCTTGGCGTTAGCACAGGGATAGGAAAGAGCAAACAAGAAGCATTTTGAGACACATTACATACCAATAGAGGAGGATTCGCAATGAACCCTCCTCTATTTTTATCATAATGTTACTCATTATTCATCCTCATCCCCTGGCTCTGCCACGGCAGGTTCACCCTTCAAGGCAGCAACCACTTTCTGAGTGATTTCCTCACACAATTCGGGATTATCTGTCAAGGTACGCTTCAAGGCATCGCGACCCTGGCACAGGCGAGTGTCCTCGTAGCTGAACCATGAGCCAGACTTCTTGATGATGCCATGCTCCACACCGAGGTCGGAAATCTCGCCAATGCGACTGATACCCTCGCCAAAACCTATCTCAAACTCTGCCTTGCGGAAGGGAGGAGCCACCTTGTTCTTCACAATCTTCACACGCACCTGATTGCCGATGGGAGTATCACCATCCTTGAGCGTAGTAACCTTGCGAATATCCAGACGTACGCTGGCATAGAACTTCAGCGCATTACCACCCGTGGTAGTCTCGGGATTGCCAAACATCACGCCAATCTTCTCACGCAACTGGTTGATGAAGATACAGGTTGTCTTGGTCTTGCTGATGGTTGAGGTCAGCTTACGCAAAGCCTGACTCATCAAGCGAGCCTGAAGTCCCACCTTATTGTCGCCCATATCACCTTCAATCTCAGCCTTGGGAGTAAGTGCAGCCACAGAGTCGATAACGATGATGTCGATAGCCGAAGAGCTGATCAGCTGGTCAGCGATCTCAAGTGCCTGCTCACCATTGTCGGGCTGGCTTATCCAGAGGTTATCCACATCCACACCCAGTTTCTGCGCATAGAAACGGTCGAAGGCATGCTCTGCATCGATGAAGGCAGCAATACCGCCAGCCTTCTGCGCCTCGGCAATGGCATGGATGGCCAAGGTGGTCTTACCTGAAGACTCAGGACCGTAGATCTCAATGATACGTCCCTTGGGATAGCCACCTACACCCAGAGCATTGTCCAGTGAGATGGAACCCGTAGGGATTACTTCCACTGCATCAATCTTGTCATCACCCAACTTCATGATGGCACCCTTGCCGAAGTCTTTTTCAATCTTGCCCATGGCATCCATCAAGGCTTTCATCTTGAGTGCCTTTGGGTCAAGCGATTCTGTCATTATTTCTTTTTTTGCCATAAACCATTTAGTTCATAGTGCACAATTCATAGTTCATAGTTAATGATTTGTGCGATAATCTTCTAATTATATGCCCATAATGCGTAAAACTATGAATTATGCACTATGAGCTTTGAACTCTTTTTTAAAGCTCCAGGTCACCGTCGTGAATCTCATGCCAGGGCAGACCCTGGATGTTGAGCTGCTCCATGAATGGATCGGGATTGAACTCCTCCACGTTGTGTACGCCTGGCATATTCCAGAGTCCCTTCATGAACATCATAGCACCAATCATGGCAGGTACACCGGTGGTGTAGCTTACGCCCTGCATGCCAGTCTCCTCGTAGGCAGCCTGATGAGAGCAGTTGTTATACACATAGTAGGTATGCTCCTCGCCACCACGCAAGCCACGGATGCGGCAACCGATTGAGGTCTCGCCCTCGTAGTTTTCGCCAAGGTCCTGTGGATTGGGCAGCACAGCCTTGAGGAACTGCAGGGGTACAATCTTGACCTTACGCATGATACCCTCCTCGTCGGGTGCCATATATTCCACCTCGTCGATGCGGTCCATGCCGATGTTCTGTATCACCTCAAGGTGCTTGAGGTAAGCCTCACCAAAGGTCATCCAGAAGCGGGCACGCTTGAGGGTGGGATAGTTGATGACAAGGCTCTCAATCTCTTCGTGATGGAGGAGGTAGCTTTCGCGAGGACCTACATTGGGATAGTTGAGAGGCTTGTGGATAGCCATAGGCTCAGTCACGACGTACTTGCCATCCTCCCAGTACAGACCTTCCTGCGTAATCTCACGCAGATTGATCTCGGGATTGAAGTTGGTGGCAAAAGCCTTGTGGTGGTTACCTGCATTGCAATCCACGATGTCGAGGTAATGCATCTCATCGAAGTGGTGCTTGGCTGCATACGCAGTATAGATAGAGGTGACACCGGGGTCGAAGCCACAACCGAGGATGGCGCAGAGGCCAGCCTTCTCGAAACGCTCACGATAAGCCCACTGCCAGCTGTACTCGAAGTGTGGCTGGTCATCATGATGAGGCAGAACGGCATCCTTGTATGCCTCAGCCGAGGGGAACTCGGGTTCATAGTTGGCGGTATCCAGGTAGTTACAGCCAGCCTGCAGACAAGCCTCCATGATAGTAAGGTCCTGATAAGGCAAGGCAAGGTTCATCACCAGTTCAGGCTTATAGTCCGACATCAAGGCCACCAGCTGCTCCACGCTGTCGGCATCCACCTGTGCGGTCGTCGCATTTGTGCCATATTTCTCATTGAGAATAGCAGCCAGAGCCTTACACTTGCTCTCTGTACGAGAGGCTATCTTAATCTCAGTAAACACATCCTTGTTTTGTGCCACCTTGTGTGCTGCAACGGTAGCCACGCCACCAGCACCGATAATCAATACTCTTCCCATTGTTGTTTATTTCTAAAGTTTTAGTACTCTATTCCAAATAGGTTTTTCCTATCGTTTTCCAATCGTATTCAAAGCCACGTTCACCCCTGTGCGCCCAACTGCTCCGGACTTATGCCGAGGGCATACAGCAGGGAGATGCCCAGCACGGATGGCTGTCCTTTCTGGTTGGCCGTCCTCATGTCGAGCAGTTCTACGTCCTTATCCGTGTTTTTCACAATGTCGCGCACAGCTTCCATGCCCTTGTCGGGGTCGGCCACCACGATGAGATGCTTCACCGCACGACTTGTCAGCAGCATCTCCACGCTCTCCACCATCAGGGGGTCTCCCTCCAGCAGATGCTCATCTTGCACCACGCTCATCTGAAACTCTCCGAACTGCTCTTCCCTGAATGCCATTCCGTCAACCTCCTTCATAAGGTCTGAAGGCACAAAGTTCTGCAACTTTGTCTTTCCCTTCTCACACACCAGCACAATCTGCACTTCCTGCTGACTGTAGTCGGGTTTGTCATCGGCAGACTTCTCCCAGAGCACTCCCATGGTGGCATTCACCATCCACACGGGCAGGTCGGCCATAGGCACCTGAAGCTTTGCCTCTCCCGAAAGAAAAGCCCTCATCTCGCCCGCTACCACGTCCAAATAGTTGGCATCCACCAATAGTACGGTTTCCTTAAATTGACTTTGTTCCATATCTGCCACAAAGATACAGAAAATTGTCAAACCAAACAAGCGTGAGGTGTAATTTTTTCGGTGCATGTGCCAAACAGCATGAAAAAAGTGGTGGCACCCTTCTTTAAGGATGCCACCACCTGAAACTTATGTCGTGCTGCAATTACTTCATCATCATGCCAGCAGCATTGTATTTCTTGCCATTGTTGATGATTACTAAGCGACCGTTCTGCATCACCTTCATGCTCTTAGGCTGAGCAGCAACCTCATCAACCTCCTCGATTGAGGTAGCCAGCGATACGATCTCATTGTTCATATCCAACTCATAGATTTCAGCACCCTCCTGAGGCTTGTACTTCTTCAGGATACCCTTTACGATTACCTCGGTACCTACCTGAAGATCCTCCTCAGAGGTGAACTTCTCACCGTTTACGTTCAGACCGCTGTAGCACTGGAACTGCTGAGCAGAGGTAGAGCCATCCTCAGAAATCCAGTAAGTGAGCGAACCATACTTCTCGTTGAAGTTTTCAATCTTAGAGATGATGCCCTTTACGAACACGGTCTGCGAAAGACCCTCGCCAGCCTGAATCAGCTGAACAGCCTGGTTGATGGTGTATGCGGTCTCAGCGGTATTGGTAATGTCCTTCTCCTCATACTTAGAGTCGCCTGTAGTGATGATAATCTCCGAGCAACGAATCTGCTTTACAGCAGTCAATGTCAGCTTGGTAGTGCTGCCAGCCCAGTTCAGGGAAAGACCATCGATGGTAGCTTCGCCCTCGCTCCAGGTACCATCCACACAATACTTGTCGCTTGCGCAAGCAAAAGAAGCGGTAGTAATCTTCTCGTCCTCTGTGTTCTCAATCGTCAACACCGAGCCTACATATATCTTAATCAAGTCGGTAGGATCTACGAGTTCACTCTTGCTCTCAGCCTTATCAAATGTAATGTTAAGACCCTCGTAAGACAAAGTGTAAACTGTTCCGTCCTCGTTCTTTTCCCACTTGTCCTTTACATTGTCCATGTTAACCTTCACAACCTTGGCGTTAACAGAAAGAGTAGCTATAGCAGCTACAAAAAGAAGTAATAGTTTCTTCATAAACGAAATTTGTTAATAATTAAAAAATCTAAACTAGTGCAAAATTACAAAAAATAAATGATATGCCACACAAAAAGAACAAAAAAGTGCCACGAACCTGAAAAGATTCGCAGCACAAGTTCAAAATATGTAAAAAGCAAGGTCAATTTTAAACCATGAAGCCTTTCTTAGAAGCCGCCGCCGAAACCGCCGCCGAAGCCACCACCACCCATGGGAGGCATGCCACCACCGGGGAATCCACCGCCGAAGCCGCCGCCACCACGCTGGCCGCCACGCTGGTTGCCACCACCGCCGCCCATACGCTGACGCTGGCCGAATACCTTATAGAGCTGCTGGGGGGTAAGGGTTGACATGAACTCTGCCATATATTTCTTGGTAATCTCCAAGCGCTTCTGGCTCTGTACAACCTGCTGCTCCTGCATGTCGAGGTTCTCCTTTATCTTTGCGTAGCACTCCTCGTCGCTCAGCTTCTCTGCCTTGACATCGTCACCACGGCCAAACATGTTGCTCATGTCGCCCATAGCCTCGTTCAACTCAGTCTGATACTTGGCATAGGTCTCCATGAAGGCGGTCTTTGCATCACCCTTCAGGTCAAGATCCTTGGCCATGCGCTCAGTCTGACGCTGAACCATCTCGGTACGCATCTTCTGCATCTCATCTGCACTCATCTGTTGACGACGCTGTGCATGGGCTGAGGCACTTGCCATCAGCGCTGCAACTAAAATCACAAAATACTTTTTCATTTTCTTCAGATTTTAAAGTTTGTAATTGTCCTACATAACCTTTGACGAAAAGAAAACGAAAAGGTTTAATACCAAAACGAAAAAAGGATGCTTTACAGAGGGGCGACGACGTTTTTCTGCCCTTTTCCTACGGGTTTCGCACGAGGTTCCTCCGAGTTTCTTACGTAAATCCGTGGAGAATTGTGGAGGATAGTCGGGTGAACATAGGGTGAAGAATGCTCCCTCTTTCCTTTACCATTGATCGTCCCAGCATGACGAGGAGGTTTCCCTCTGCCCCTTCACGTCAAACTCTACGTCATCGTCATCTTTTATAGGGAATTGGGGATTCTCTTTCGAGGTTTGCATCAAGGCAGACAAGGGAGAACAGACAAACACTTGCTGCAAAGGAATTTGATACGTTTTTTTCATTTGTTAAGTTACAATCAGTTTGATAGCAAAGAATAGCAATATGCACAAATCCACGGCGACATAATTTCTCTATGTCAACCCACAAAATAGCATTTCTTACAAGACGATTTATAAATTTCGGTGCAAAGATACACAAAAAAATAAATATACGAGGGTTCCATAACCTAAAAAATAAAAAAAAAATAGTACCTTTGCATCCACAATTAAGTGGTTAAGTAATGATAACCTCGGAATTTTGACTAGGATTTTGAGATAGTTTTGCAATGAATACAAACCTGAGCGATGCCGAACTGGCAGAGATACTTGAACAGAACGAGATTTTCCACCTCATTGGCGACACCGCCGACGAGTTGGGAGTGGAGTGCTACGTGGTAGGCGGCTATGTGCGCGACATCTTCCTGGAGCGCCCCTCCAAGGACATCGACGTGGTGGTGGTCGGACAAGGAGCCGTGGAGTCACCTGGCATTGCCGTGGCCAAGGCTCTTGTCAAGCGTCTCAAGGAGAAGCATCGCAAGGCTTACCTCAGCGTGTTCAAGAACTTCGGCACGGCACAGGTGAAGAGCGACGTGGAGGTGGAGTTTGTGGGAGCCCGACGCGAGAGCTATAACCGCAATAGTCGTAAGCCCATCGTGGAAGATGGCACACTCAACGACGACCTCAATCGTCGCGACCTTACCATCAACGCCCTGGCCATCTGCCTCAACCGTGCCCGCTTCGGCGAACTCATCGACCGTTTCGAGGGACTCTACGACATGGAGGATGGACTGATTCGCACCCCGCTCGACCCCGACATCACATTCTCCGACGACCCCCTTCGTATGATGCGCGCTGTACGCTTTGCCACACAGCTCGACTTCCAGATCGACGACGAGACATTCGAGGCTCTGGAACGCAACAAGGAGCGCATCAAGATCATCTCGCAGGAGCGCATCATCGACGAGATCAACAAAATCATGATGGCCCCCCACCCCAGCAAGGGTTGGGTCGAACTGAGTCGATGCGGCCTGCTGCCCCTCATCTTCCCCGAGCTGTCAGCCCTCGAAGGCGTGGAGACCATGAACGGACGTGCCCACAAGGACAACTTCTACCACACCATGGAGGTACTCGAGAACATTGCCAGGGCCGACATCCCCGCCGACTCGCAAAAGGAGGATGTCCCCGATGCCGAACAACTTCCCAGTCCCCAGTCATTAGACGAGGGGCAGCCCTCTTCCTCGGCAGGAAAGGAGGGAAAGCGCCTTTGGTTGCTATGGGCAGCCTTGCTGCACGACATCGGCAAGCCTCGTTCCAAGCGATGGGAGCATAATGCCGGATGGACATTCCACAACCATAACTTCATTGGCGAGAAGATGGTGCCCAACATATTCCGCAACCTCAAGCTTCCCATGGACGAACGTATGAAGTACGTGCAGAAGCTTGTGGGTCTGCACATGCGTCCCATCGTCATAGCCGACGAAGAAGTGACGGATAGTGCCGTGCGTCGCCTGCTCTTCGAGGCGGGTGAGGACATCGACGACCTCATGACGCTCTGCGAGGCCGACATCACCAGCAAGAACCGCGAGAAGAAACAGCGCTTCCTCGACAACTTCAAGATGGTACGTGAGAAACTGAAGGACCTGCAGGCACGCGACAACTACCGCACCTGGACCAACCCCATCACAGGCGAAGAGATCATGCAGACGTTTAGTCTTGGCCCATGTCGCGAGGTGGGCGACCTCAAGCAGGCCATCAAGGATGCCATCTGGGAGAGTCGCATCGCCAACACGCACGAAGCCGCTTTCCAGTTCATGCTCGAGGAGGCTCAACGCCGTGGACTCAAGAGGGTGGAAAACTGAGAGATAGAGTCAACGCCATCCTGAATTCGACATAGATTTCCCCACACGGTGAGGAAGAGTAAGAGACTCTTTATAAAGATAAATTTTCACATCACACATTATGAAAAAGAAAAATCTCATCCTATGGGCATTTGCCTGCGCCACGGCTCTCTCTGCCCAAGCAAGGTCTAATATCGCCTGGCCGAAATATGCCAAAGAGGTAATCAAGATATTCCAAGAGCATGGGGGCTCCATCGAAGGGGCACAGTATGCCTACTACGACTACGACAACGATGGACAGGAAGAGCTCGTCGTTTACAACTATTGCTCGGAGGATGATCCGCATGCCTGTGTCTTTTCCGTAAGCGAGGAAAAGGGACTGCAGTTGATCACCGACGTTCCCAGTCCCCGGTTCTACTACATCCCCAACGGAGAGGGAGCCTATACTATATTTCCCAACCAGGACCACTATATCAACCTCACACACAGCACAGTACAACCCGGCGAGGTCATGGGCGATGGCGACAATATGTGCCAGGCCTTCCATGGACGTCGCAAGGATGCGAATTGCATCACATGGGGAAATCCGCTTTACCAGCTGAAAGACGAAGGGGATTATGACATGACACCCTATTCAGGCGAGGTTTCGGTGTTCAACTTCAACGAATACTGGTACCGCAAACAGCCCAAGGTGAAGGGCAGCGTGAGCATCGAGTCCTTCTTCCATGCCATTTGCGATGCCATCAACATGCCTATGCTGAAGACCGCCCAAAAGGCTGTACGAAGAGACAAGGCTCCCGATGCCACCACCGTGGTGGACGCAGCTGCTGGCTACATACAATGGAAGGCTCCCAGCCAAAGCGAACTGACCGAAGAGCGTGGAGAAGACCGCATTGAATGCTGCTACTGGAAACGCCCGGGCAACAAGCATATCGTGGCACTCAACTACCACATCCAGCAGAATGGCGACTTCCAGTGGGGCGACTTCCGCAACCTCGTCTTCTGGGAATACGATGCGCAGACGTCATCGCTCGTTCCCGTCCCCAATCCCTACGAGCGATTGTGGATGGTTCCCAACCTAAACTACGACATCAACATCGAACTTCCACGCAAGGGCCGCGACATAAAGGTAACAGACAACGACACTGGCGAGCAATACTTGCTGCAGTATCAGTACGACGAGAATCTGATAACCTTCTGGAACAGATCCGTACTTGAGGAAAGCATACTGCCCTGGCAAAAGGGTCTCATGTGTTCCATCTACGACACCACTGGCACCCCCACCAACATACGTCTGACTCCCGGAGGTCAAAAAAGCCAGTACCAGGCAATCGCTCCTGGAAACCTTGTGATAGCCGAACAGAAAAACGGTTACTTCCGTGTAATCGACAACATGATCGAGGACTGGACCGACGATTGTGACAACGTGCAGTTCATGGACGACAACCGCACCGGTTACTGGATTCACTACAGTTGTCTGGCTGTCAAGTCTCGTCACAAGAACGGGACCCCACTCCAGCTACTGAAGGAATGGGACGACTGCAACGAGCAACCCGTCACCTACACCATAAAGAGCGAGACGAAACTCCGTCCTCTGGAGATAACCCCCGAGGGATGGGTCAAGGTGCAAACACTCGACGGCAAGCACTCCGGATGGACCACCAAGGACAAACTCGGTGCATGCGTGACGAAGTGAGGGCAACGAGGCTGGATATACTGGATTATCCGGAAATGACGGATTGACCGGAATATCTGGAATATCCGGAAACTAATGCGCCAGCCAATTATCAATTATCAAATATCAATTGTAAATTGTAAATTTTTAATCGTTTCTTCCCTTTTCGTCTTTCTTCTTTAGGTCTTCCTGGAGTTTGCGCTGGAAGAACTGCACCTTGACCTCAAGACGCTCGTGCTCATCGACATAGGTAGCACTATCGAGTTTGAGGGGTGCATCGGGATGGCCGAGGCACTCCATGTATTGCTGTTGCGCACGCTCGTTGAGGGCATCCAGACTGTCACAGGCAGCAAAGAGTTCAATGCTATCCAGAAGCAGGATGCCTTGCTTGCGGGCAGCCATAGCCAGGGGATGGTTCTTGCGCAATGACATGATGCTGTCACGAGCTGCATCATAATGCTTTGCCTTGCACTCCTTACGGGCATCAGCCAACACACGGGCACCTTCACGCTCGTCCACCTCACGCTGAGAGGAAGAGCACGATGCAATACACAGACTGACAGACATTATCGTCAAAAACTTCTTCATAAGCCTCTATTCTATTTTAGTAATCGTCAGAAAGAACTTCCTAAAGTAATATCGTTAAGACCAGCCGTCATTTTTTTAACGATCACTTATTTGCGAAATGACCTGGCGACAAGAGATGGTATGCTCTCCCACTCTACCAGAACTTGTTGTTCTCCTGACTATACTCGTATCCGAGTGAGCCAAGGGTGGTTTCGAGAACCTCACGATTGACGTTGAGGTCCTCACAGAGGGCATCGAGCGAAGGATACTCGTCACGCAGTTTCATATTGATGAAGCTGAAGAGCATAAACGGATCTTTTGGTAGGTTTTCCAAGATTGAGAAAGTAAAAGTAATAATTTCTACGTTACATCACCCCTAAAACACAAACTTGAGGAGGTCGTTGCCAAACGCCCATAGCATGAGCAGCAGCAACATACCCATACCCACGTACTCGGCAATGGTCTGCACCTTCTCGGAGAGTGGACGGCGAATGATGGCCTCGATCATCAGGAACATGACGTGACCGCCATCCAAACCAGGAATGGGAAGGATGTTCATCACAGCCAGGATGATGCTGATGAGCGCTGTGAGATTCCAGAACTTAAGCCAATCCCACTGGTCGGGGAAGATGCTTCCGATGGTGATGAACGAGCCTACACTCTTGGCTCCCTTGGGTGTAAACACGTACTTGAGGTCGTGCACATATCCTGTAAGCTGTCTCCATCCATACTGGCAACCAGCGGGGATGCAAGAACCAATGTTATAGTCGAGATGCTGGGGCTTGGCATAACTGAGCAGTGTAGTCTTGGCAATGCCCAGCATATACTTGTCGTTCAACTGCAACTCGACCGTATCGGGCTGCAGTGCATTCTTGGCCATACATACCACTGACATCTTACGCAGAGCCAGCGAGTCGGCTGCCGAACAGTGTGCAGATGCCAGTTTGTCGTTCTTACGCATCATGAGTGAGTCGAAGTCGGCCCAGCAACTAATGGGTGTGCCATCGACAGCCAACACACGCGTGCCCTTGGTCAGTCCGGCCTTGGCTGCTGCTCCATCGGGGAAGACGCTGTCAATATCGGCAGGCACGAAGGGCTGGATGAAGGCGGGTGTCATCTCAGACATCTCAAGCATGTCGGGATGGTTGGTAGGCACACGGAAGGTAACCTCCTTGCCCTTACGCAGTACGGTAACTGTCTCGGCCTCGGAGAGAGGGCGCAGAATGGTGGACTCCCAATACATGATGCGCTCACCATTGACAGCCACGGGGATGTCGCCATTGCGGAAACCGCAACGCTGTGCCTCCGCATTGTACACGAAGCCATCCTTGACGTTCTCTACGGGCATCACATCGCGCCCCACCACCAGCATGATGGCACAATAGATGATGAGCGAGGTGAGCAGGTTCATCAACACACCACCCACCATGATGAAGAAGCGCTTCCACACAGGCTGTGAGCGAAACTCGTCGGGCTTCGCAGGTTGCTTCATCTGCTCCTTGTCCATCGACTCGTCGATCATACCGGCTATCTTGACATAGCCTCCAAGAGGAACCCAGCCAATGCCGTACTCGGTCTCGTTGGCTGCAATGCGGGGGAATCGCTTGGCAAACCACTTGTCCTTGGTGCTGAAAAGGTGGAACTTGGGATTGAAAAACATATAGAACTTCTCCACACGCACCTTGAAAAGCTTGGAGAAGAAGAAATGACCACCCTCGTGCAACAACACAAGGAGGCTGAGGCAGCACAACAGCTGCAAGGCTTTTATCAATACTGTTTCCATAGAAGACCCCCTCATTCCCTCATCTTGTGAGGAGTTGTTCCTGCGAGGGTAACAGGTTTTGTTATACTATTTATTTCTACTCTAAAAGGGATTCTGCCACACGGCGCGACTCCTTGTCACACTCAAGATATTCCTCAAGACTATTGTCTGCCTTGAACGCAACCGTCTGCATGGTGCGCTCTATGATGTCGCCCATCTGCAGGAAGCTGCAACGCTCTTGCCGGAAGGCGAGGTTGACCACCTCGTTGGCGGCATTCAGCACGCAAGGCATATTGCCCCCACGCGACAGCGCCTCGTAGGCAAGGGCCAGACAACGGAAGCGCTCCTGGTCGGGACGCTCGAAGGTGAGGTTGCCCATGCAGAACCAGTCCAGTCGGGGGAAGGAGCTTGTGAGGCGGTCGGGATAGCTCAGCGCCAACTGGATGGGCACTCGCATATCGGGCACGCCCAACTGAGCCTTGACGGCACCGTCGGTGAACTGCACAGCGCTATGGATGACGCTTTGGGGATGCACCACCACCTGAATGTCGTGGGGTTCCACGCCAAAAAGCCACTTGGCCTCAATCACCTCAAAGCCCTTGTTCATCATAGAGGCAGAGTCGATGGTGATCTTGGCACCCATGTCCCAATTGGGATGCTTGAGAGCCTGCATGGGGGTGACGGTGGCCAGCTGGTCGAGGCTGAAGGTGCGGAAGGGGCCACCCGAAGCGGTAAGGATGATTTTCTCCACCTCGGCCTGCTCGCCCATCAGACTCTGGAAGATGGCAGAGTGCTCTGAATCGACGGGCAGAATGGGCACATGGTTCTCAACCGCCAGACGGGTCACCAGTTCGCCAGCCACCACCAGCGTCTCCTTGTTGGCAAGGGCGATGGGCTTGTGCGCCCTGATGGCGGCTATGGTGGGACGAAGGCCGCTGAAGCCTACCAGGGCCGTGAGCACCATATCGACCGACGGAAGCTGCACCACCTGGCAGAGTGCATCGGCTCCGGCATACACCAGCACATCGGTGTCAGCCAGGGCCTGACTTACATATTGATATTTCGACTCATCGGCAATCACCACACACTGGGGCAGGAACTGCCTGGCCTGCCGGATGAGCAAGTCGGCATTATGGCCTGCCGTAAGTACACGTGCCTCAAAGAGGTCGGCATGCTCTGCGATGACCTGCAAGGCTTGCGTGCCTATGCTGCCGGTTGAGCCTAAAATGGCAATTTTCTTTTTCACTATTTATATAACAAGTTTGTTATTATATCATCATTCTTATTCCCCCACGGGGGACTACTTTAGCACGAAGAGACGACCAAGAGGGGGTCAGTTCAGATCGAGCAACCCTTCGGGCACATGCATCTTGATGACACGCCCGGCATGGTTGATGTCGATGATAAACTCCTCGACGGCAGGAATCATCAGCTCCGTCTTGTCCGACTGCACATAGAAGAGCACGTTGGCTGTGCTGTCCTCCACATGGCTGATGGTACCCAGCATGCCATGCTGCTCGTCTTCAATACGGAAGCCAGTGAAGTAGCTCCAGCGCATCTCATCGGGAGCCTCATCGGGGGTGAGACTGTAGGGGAAGAACACCTCGCATCCCACAAACTCCTGCGCGTCGTCGGCAGAATCGATGTGCTGGAACTTGACCAGCGCCACGGAGTCGCTGCGGAAACGATACTCCTCCAGGAAGAAGGGCACCAGGATGCCATCCACCGAGAGCATCAGGTAGTCGGCATCCACACGATCCCACACATCGTCGGTAAACGAGAAGCTCAGCTCGCCCTTCAGGGCATGCACTCGCGTTATCGTACCTATTTTATATACTTCGTCTGCCTGCATCATTCCTCTCTTCTGATCTTTGCACCTAAGGCATTGAGACGAGCCTCAATGTCCTGATAGCCACGGTCAATCTGACCTACATTCTCAATACGACTCGTACCTGTGGCACTCATGGCGGCTATCACCAAGGCAATACCGGCACGGATGTCGGGACTCGTCATGCGTCCGCCACGCAGGGACATACGCTTGTCGTGCCCCACGACCACGGCACGGTGAGGGTCGCACAGGATGATCTGCGCTCCCATGTCGATAAGCTTATCGACGAAGAAGAGACGGCTCTCAAACATCTTCTGGTGGATGAGTACACTACCCTTGGCCTGCGTGCTGACCACGAGCAGCACACTCAGCAGGTCGGGCGTGAGGCCCGGCCAGGGAGCATCGCTGAAGGTCATGAACGAGCCGTCGATGAACGAGTCTATCTCGTAGTGGTCGTGACGGGGAATGAAGATGTCATCGCCCTGGCGCTCCACGGTGATGCCCAGACGTCTGAAGGTGTAGGGTATGATGCCCAGCTGGTCGTATGCCACATCCTTGATGCGGATGCCATCGCCCACCATAGCCGCCATGCCAATGAAGCTGCCCACCTCGATCATATCGGGCAGGATGCGATGCGTGGCCCCGTGCAGACTCTTCACGCCCTCTATGGTAAGCAGGTTGGAGGCTATGCCCTTTATCCTGGCTCCCATGGCATTGAGCATGTGGCAGAGCTGCTGTACGTAGGGTTCGCAGGCTGCATTGTAGATGGTTGTGGTGCCCTCGGCAAAGACGGGAGCCATGATGGTGTTGGCGGTTCCGGTGACAGAAGCCTCATCGAGCAGCATGTAGGTGCCTGCAAGATGGGGAGCATGGATGTGGAACACCCCATTCTCCTCATCGTGTACAAAGGAGGCACCCAGCTTCTGAATACCCAGGAAGTGGGTGTCCAGACGGCGACGGCCTATCTTGTCGCCACCGGGCTTTGCCACGGCAGCCTTGCCGAAGCGAGCCACCATGGGACCGATGAACATGATGCTGCCACGCGTCTTGCTGCAACGGGTGAGGAACTCCACACTCTCGGTATATTCTGTATCCACATCGTCTGCCTGGAACGTAAAGTCGCCCGGTGCATTCTTTGTGACCTTGACACCCATATCGCGCAACAAGTCAATCTGATTGTTCACGTCGCTGATGTCGGGGATGTTCTGTATGCGAACGGGTTCGCTGGTGAGCAGCGTGGCACAAAGCACCTGCAGTGCCTCGTTCTTGGCACCCTGAGGGATGATCTCGCCACGCAGGGCATGTCCGCCTTCAATAATGAAAGATGCCATATCTACTTCTTCTTTTTCTTCTTTTTCCCGCCCTGGTTGTTGCCCTGAATGATACTGCCAAAGGTGAACTGGGTAGGATCTATCATGATGCGTCCGTCGGTGTAGCGGGCAATGTCTGAGAGTATCTTCTCATCGTCCATCACGTCACGGTTCCAGTCGTAGAGCGACTGCTTCATCTGGTCGGCCACATACTGCAAGAGCAGACGCTGGTCGTCGCCCTCGGGCATGGTGGCCAGGTGGAGCAGCAACTGTTCGAGCAGATTGCCGTAATGACGGTTGCGGATGCGCTTGCTGGGATAGGGCAAGGGCTCGGGCTTGGTCGATTCCTCGTCCAAGCGCGTCAAGGGATAGGGATAGTCCACATCGAGCTGATAGTTGGAGATGTATGCCAGATGATCCCACAGCTTCTGACGGTAATCAGACTGCTCACGCATAGTGGGTTGCATGTTGGCCATCACATCAACAATGGTATTGGCACATTGCTGACGCTCGGCACGATCGGCAATGCCCATGGCATGACGGATCATATCCTGCACAGCACGTCCATACTCGGGCATGGCTAATTTTTCTCTTTGGGTATTATATTGCATTGTGAATTATGAATTGTGCATTATGAATTATGCATTGTGCAACAAGTCTCTGCTCTTGGTGGCCACGAACTCCTTCAGGTAGAAGGGTTCAAAGTAAGCCACGTCCTCGGTCTCTCCGCGCATCAGCGAGCGCTCGGCAATGGGGTGCATGTACTTGGCCAGCGGATTGATGCCGGGCAGGAAGATGGCATTGGGATGCGTGATGACCTCCTTGCACTTCATGGCACCATCACCAAAGAAGCAAACGGGACCACGATCGAGATACTCCTTGTAGGTATCGGCGTCCACGATGTCGGGCTGGATGCCACGCACCTCACGCAAGGCACGGTCGTAAACAGCGGCATACACCTCCATTCTGCGGGCATCGATCATAGGCACGAAGAGTGCCTCGTCGGGAATCTCCTCATGGAAGAGTAGCACAGGCACGCAGAGCAACTGCAAGGTGGGCACACTCAGCAAGGGCACCCTGCGACCATAGCACACGCCCTTCGCCGTGCTCACACCAATGCGCAGACCCGTATAGCTACCGGGCCCCATACTCACGGCAACTGCATCAAGCGGTATGGCATGACTCTCGGCAAACGAGAGCGCCTCGTCCACAAAAACACCACACGACACAGCATGCGACGGACCGTTCAGGTCAGCCTTCTCGTAGATGACCTTTCCGTCCTCGCTAACTGCCACAGAGCACACTTTTGTGCTCGTTTCTATATCTAATATGCACGCCATTGAAAGATTTATTCAGATTTTCGGTGCAAATTTACAATTTTTTCCGCAATTTTCCGTACATTTGCATAAAATTGTTTCAAATATGATATTATCCATGACAGGATACGGCAAAGCATCTGCCGTATTCCAAGACAAAAAGATTACAGCAGAAGTCAAATCGCTCAACAGCAAGGCTCTCGACCTCAGCACTCGCATAGCCCCCATCTACCGTGAGAAGGAGATGGAGATTCGCAGTCTGATTTCCACCAACGTGGAAAGAGGAAAAGTAGAGTTCAACCTCTGGATTGAGAAAGACGAGGCTTCTGCCGAAGCACCCCTCAACAGCAATCTGCTGGGTGCCTACTACCGACAAATCAAGCAGGTCTGCACCGAGCAGCACATCCCCGAGCCTCAGGACTACTGGATCACCCTGATGCGCATGCCCGACGTCATCTCACGCACCGACACCCAGCAGGAACTCACGGAAGAGGAGTGGACTGTGGCACGACAGGTGGTGGAGCAGTGCATCGAACAGCTGGTGGAGTTCCGTAAGCAGGAAGGACTGGCTCTTCAACGCAAGTTCGAGGAGAAACTCACCAACATCGCTGCATTCATGGCTGAGATTGAGCCTTATGAGAAGAGCAGAACGGACAAGATTCGCCAGCGACTCGAAGAAGGCTTGCAGAGCATACCCAACGTAGATTATGACCGCAACCGCCTGGAGCAGGAGATGATATACTACATCGAAAAACTCGACATCAGCGAGGAGAAGCAACGTCTGGCCAACCACCTCAAATACTTCCGCCAGACCATGGAGGAAGGTCACGGGCAAGGCAAGAAGCTTGGCTTCATCGCCCAGGAGATGGGACGAGAGATCAACACCACCGGCAGCAAGAGCAATCAGGCTGAGATGCAGAACATCGTGGTGAAGATGAAAGACGAACTGGAACAGATCAAGGAACAGGTTCTTAATGTAATGTAGCGTATGGCAAAATGTATGATAGTGTCCGCCCCCTCGGGCAGTGGAAAGAGTACCATTGTACAATGGCTCATGACAGAGCATCCGGAACTGAAACTGGCATTCAGCATCAGCGCAACCAGCCGTAAGCCCCGTGGCACAGAGCAGAACGGAGTAGAATACTACTTCCTCTCGGTGGAAGAGTTCAAGGAACGCATAGACCAGGGCGATTTCCTCGAATACGAGGAGGTGTACGAAGGCGGTTTCTACGGAACACTCAAGGCATCCGTAGAGAAAATGCTCGAGGACGGATATAACGTAGTGTTTGACGTGGACGTGAAGGGTGGCGTGAACATCAAGAAGTACTATGGCGACAAGGCCATGAGCCTCTTCATCCAGCCCCCCTCGGTCGAGGAACTGCGCCGTCGCCTCATCGGACGTGGCACCGACACCATGGAGAAGATTGAGGAACGCCTTGCCAAGGCAGAATACGAGATGACGTTTGCCCCACAGTTCGACCGCATAGTAGTGAACGACAACCTCGACACGGCCAAGGCTGAAGCACTTGCCCTTGTGCAGGATTTCCTCAATGCGTAATTCTTTTTGAACACTTTTTCGATGAAAGACATACAGAACAACAAAACCATACAGGTCATAGCATACTTCTCGCTGGCCGTTGGCATCATTGCCATCGTCGTTTCGTTCCTGATGGACAAGAACGAAGTGGACTATGCGAAGAACCATAAAACCATCGTTCAGATTGCCGGACTACTGCTGGCTCTATCCGTCATACTCTTCGTACTTCAATTCCAGATTAAGCGTCGCCTGAAGAATAAGAAAAACCGTTACCATGCCGTGCACTGGGAGAACGGCAGGATCACCAAAGATGAGTAGCACAGTCACGGCTATCTACGGAGGCTCATTCAATCCCATCCACCTGGGGCACACAGCCCTGGGCGAGTGGTTGTGTCGTGAGGGACTTGTGGACGAGCTCTGGTTTCTCGTCTCACCCCAGAATCCGCACAAGGTGGGCGAAACGAGTCTGCTCGACGACGACACCCGTCTGCAACTGGCACACCTGGCAGTGGAAGAAAGCGAGAGGCTGCATGTAAGCGATTTCGAGATGCATCTGCCCCGCCCCTCGTATATGGTGCACACCCTTGCCTGCCTGCGCGAAGCGTACCCCGAACGTGAGTTCGTCCTCGTCATTGGAGCCGACAACTGGACTCGTTTCGGGCAATGGTACAAGCCCGACGAGATAATGGCACATCATCGCATCATCATATACCCCCGTGAAGGCTACCCGGTAGAGGTCTCTACCCTCCCCTCTGGAGTCACCCTCGTACACTCACCGCTCTACCCCATAAGCAGCACCGACATTCGTCAGGCCATTGCCAACGGCTCATGCCAGGGAGAATGGCTACACCCCAAGGTTTGGAGGGAGATACAGCAAAGAGGACTTTACCAAATACCCCCAACCGAAAACTGAAAATGTTTGGCTTACCATTTTTCATGATTATGATTATTTAAGTGATGATAAAAAATTAACTTGATACGATTTGTGATGTGAGCTTTTTATGGTAACAACTCATCTTTTTGGCTGTTTTTGTTTCATTCATCGGTTACGATGCCCGCATCGCGCCCTCTTCATGAAGCAAAAGCTCTCAAAAATCTAAGGTTAAATCGTACCAATTAATTTTTTCACCATCACTAAACAATTTCACAAAGACAATGCACTTCTTTGCAAATTCCAAGAAAAATGAAAAAAATGTAATAGGGATTTTTACAGGGAACTTTTGAAGAAAAGACTCAGTTTGCAAAGTTCAATAAATCAAAAGATTACAAAGGCTAGGGCATTTTTACCACTTTATTTATAATATACATGCACGCATATATTTCAACTTTAGCAAGTGCTCAAGTATTTGGTTTTGAGGGCAAATTTAATCATTATCTGCGAGATAAACAAGTATTTTATGGCTATAAAAGTCATTTGCTCTGCGACATTGTGCGGAGGATACGGAATAAGGAGGTTCTTTGTCTGTCAAAGCATCCTCCTAAAGGCTTGCAGAGTGTTCTTGTGGTGTTATCGGCAAATGGTTCTTTTTGTCAACATCTTTGCTTTCTGTGGCTTGGTGTGTTTCCTTCAATATGGGATTCCCTTTGCGATGTTACGGGCTGAACACGGCTTTCACTCGGTTTGCTTACGTGTGGCTTACGTGTTTTTACGTAAGCCAGACGTAAGCCAATTGTGTGCAAAAAGGGTGCAGATAGGAGGATGAACGAAGGAAATACGCTATGTTTTTCACTTTTGCAAATATACGAAATATTTATTCGTTTTGCAAATTTTTTCATAGAAATCTCACAAGCACAAGTGGACAGGTTCTCTGTGTTCTAATTCTTTGCGTTGAATCAAATCAAAGAAGACTTCCCAACAGCTGAGCAAGCGAAACTTGAATTATAATAAGAAAAGTGGCATAAGTACCATGACGCCTATAAATTATTGAAGATAAATAATATACAAGAACACTTTTTTCACTAAAAGTTCCCTGAAATCTTCCCTTGTGCATGTATTCATCATTTTGCACACCTTTTTTCCCATTCAAGGAACAATGTGATTAGTTCATAGTTCACTTCGTTAGTTCATAATGCACTGCATAGTTTGTGCTTCGTTATGAAGCGCAAAGAAGCATAAAATTTAAAGCTTTTAGAGAAAAAACACACAAAAGACTACCAAAGACTGTAGATTGTAACTTAAAAGTGTACCACCCCTAATAATTGAAAAGTGTACCACTAACCATAGAGAAATGATAATCGTTAGGCTTTAGTCCTCCTG
>JAZLKL010000176.1:0-3662 GCA_045597585.1 Bacteroidaceae bacterium
ACCGAATCAGGGGGCGTGGGCTACCAGGCATCGCCGTAGCCTTCGTTGTCGGAAAATTCATTGTCCTCCGACGACACGCTTTCTTCAATGTTTATCGTCAATGAATTGTCAAATTTTTTTAATGTTTCCCTTATTTGGTGAGGTCCCCCTCTGGGCTCCTCCCTTTAAGGGAGGTTGGGAGGGTCTTTACCTGATGACTTTCTTTCCGTTCTTAATCACGACACCCTTATAGTTATTGCCCACGCGCACGCCAGTGACGTCATAGGCCACAGTCTCTCCCCCTTCGGGGGAGTTGGAGGGGGTCATCTCCTCGGGGGAGTTGGAGGGGGTCGCAATTCCTGTCGTGCTGTCTTCCTCGAACTTAAAGGCGAGTGCCTTGATGTTTGAGTCGGTTAGCGTCAGGTATGCCTTGTTGGCACCGATGGTCCTGCCGTCCCAGAGGTAGAAGCCTACGCCGTTCTGTCCCAGAGAGAGAGCGTACTGGCCGGCACCGAGGGTGGTGGCTTCATCCGTACCTTCTAGTATGTTGGTGGCCAAAGGACTGAGGGCCTTGCAGGAAGGCATCAGCGTGATGTCCTTCTGGCTGCCACGCACGATGACGGCCTCACCGCACGGGATGACGTCGTCCACGGCATGGAGGGCGAGGATGTCGATGCTCTCGTCCTCGCCGTCCTCAACAGTGCCGGTGTAGGCCTTTGCCGTTGCAGGCACTCTGTAGGCACCTTCGCCGGTGAAGAAGGTGGAGTAGTAGTTTTCCTCTTGGTCGGGGTCCTGGTTGGCTTTCAGCTTGAAGGTGTGGCTGAAGTCTATTTTCAGGTATTCGCTGTCGCTGAGGGTGTATTCGTGTGCGTCGCCGTTGATGTCAAGAAGGAGGACGTCGCCGTTGAACGTCACCGTGGCACCTTCGCCCAGCAGATAGCTCTCGTCCACCGTGGTGCTGCCCACAAGCAAAGCGTCGGCATCATACTTGGCCTTCACCGTCGTGCCGTTCATATCTTTCGTGCAGTCGGCATCGGCGTAGTCGTTGCCGCATGCCTCGCAGTGCCAGTGGTGATAGACGCCTTCCTCAATGACGGAAGCATTCCTGTAGGCCACCTCTTTCACCTTGTCGTTATGGTTCTTGGGGTCGATGTCCGTAGTTGCGTTATCGCCGGCTATGGGGTTCTGGCCCGCTGCATCATAGAAACGATGCCCGCAGTCGTTGCAGTACCAATGCTCTATACTGCCCTCGCTCACGCAAGTGGCAGCCACGGCATCTACTTTCGTCAGCGTCACTTTATGATTCGTGGGGTCTTTCTCTGTGGCAAGCGCAGCCATGTCGGTTACTTCGTTTGTGCACCCCGCATTGCTGTATATCTTGCCGCATGCGCACTCCCAGTATTCTGCCCTGCCTTGCATCTTGCAGGTGGCGGGCAGGCCGTCGTGATGCGTCGCTCCGTAGCACACGTGGTAATAGGTTACTGTGATTGAAGTAACCTTCGTAAAATTATACTTGTTGCTGAATGTGATGACATCGTAGTATTCGTTATCATCGCTGGGGCGCACCCACGACCTTCCCGTGTATTTCTGGAGCTTGTTCCACGTTTCCACGTTATCGCCCGTCTGAGCGAACTCCACTTTCGTAATGTAATAGCCCTGCTGGGCTTTCACTTTGAGGTTGTAGCCGTCTCTGATTTCCCAGTATTGCTCACCCTCCATACCGGCAGAACCTGTTGTTGCCTCCACGGTGAAGGGAGAACTGTTCGTACCATCACAGCTGATGGTAACGGTTTCCTCCGAGTAGCTCCACGCGTTTATTGCCGTGCAGAGCATCAGGAATGTTAATAGAATCTTTTTCATTTCATATTGCTTGTTGTTTGTTTTATTTTTTGTTCTCCTTAATATATCTCACACTCTTTATGTTGTAAAGCCTAATGGCTCGTCCGTCTGTCCCGACTATCTCTACGGTAGGGCCATTCAGCCTCGTGCACCATGTGTCAAGCGCACCTTTCACTTTATTCTCAAACGTTTTTTGCCGGTCGATGAGAGCTAAGTAATGGTAAAAAATAACTTCCTAAAGTTCGTAGCTAAGTGTATTCGTCAGCTTTGGCTGTTTTTTGGCTCTTTTTGCGCTGCCTTTCAGTCACATAGCCCGCTGCTTTTGCAGACGTGCAAAATGCAATCCTTCAAGACCAGCACAAAAATAGCTCAAAAATCCTATCCAAATCTTCTGAACTTATTATTTCACCATTACTAAGGATCATTTTAAAGGTTCTTGGAGACTCTTATGGTTTCAACAAGTTAATAGGCACCACATACACACCATCCTCTCGCTTGTAGGCACCACCAACAGCCGTCAGCACCATCATAAATTCAGGAGCCTTTTCAGTGCTCTTTGCCACAATTTTATCCCTCAACGTCTTGAGCGAAGAAGCACCAGCCTCTATCAAATCATCACCACCCAACTTAATCTCAATAGCACCCCAGCGTCCATCTTCAAGATGTACCACTGCATCACATTCCAGTCCGGTATTGTCTCGATAGTGACGCACCTCACCGCCAAGAGTATCGGAATAAATACGTAAGTCCCTTACAGCCATATCCTCAAAGAAAAGACCGAAGCTCTCAAGATCCTTTATCAAATCATCTGGGCTCACACCAAGCGACCTGCATGCTATCGAGGTATCCACAAAATGACGAGTAGGAGTAGAGCGTATAGAAGTTTTAGACCTAATATTCGGATTCCATGCAGCCATATCCTCCAGAATATACAAATCCTTCAATGCTTCCATGTAGTCATCAAAAGTCTTCGGGTCCATTGTCCTCTCATTACTTTGACGTACATCTGCAATGATGGTTGAGGTTGCCGCCTCTGTAGAGATATGACGAGCATAGCTCCTCACTATCATCTTCAGTACTTCCGGCTTCTTATTGCGAAAACGCTCATTTTCTTGGTCCTCAAAAACAAACAACCCATTCCAGTAGTTCTTCGTTATCTCTAGGGCAATCTCCTCATTAGCCACCACCGAAATAGGCCATCCGCCACGGCACACCAGTCGAGCTACGTCCTCCAATTGGAACTCCTCGTTCATATCCCATATGAAATCACCGCCACCATTGAATAGCATCTCCAACGAGATCGTACCCTTCGATTCTTTCGACTCCCACAAACTCATCGGACGCATCATCAATGGAGCAATTCTTCCTGCGCCACTATGATGAACCTCCGTTTTGTCGGCTGGCGTACTGCTGCCCGTCAGAATGTACTTGCCAAACTCATAATTGAAGTCCAGATCGTCCTTTACCTGATTCCACACATCAGGAGCCTTCTGCCACTCATCTATCAGTCTTGGCTTCTCACCCATCAGCACACCCCTCGGATTCATTCTGGCCATAGAGATAGCCTGCTTCGTATTAAGCTTCACGAAGCTCTTCTGATACAACATGCAAGTAGTAGTCTTGCCACAAAACTTAGGACCAGCTACCACCACAGCACCTGAAGTTCTCAACTTGAGTTCAATTTGTTTTTCAACCAATCTACTATAGTACATAATATCAGTATTTAGGTAGGTTCTATAAATTAGTTTTTTCTTTCATTTCGGGTAGTATTCTATGCTCGGCCGCTTTTGGTCTCTTCTCTTGTATCTTCCTTTCTTTCATTCAGTCACGTAGCCCGCTACGCT
>JAZLKL010000177.1:0-5581 GCA_045597585.1 Bacteroidaceae bacterium
ACCAGGTAAAGTCTAATACCAGAAAACACCGAGGGGTTTGGGGGCTCGCAGCCCCCATAAAGCGGACTTATGCTTAATATGTGTTAAAGTAGTCCATTTTTTCACTCGAAAGTTTGGAAATTAACACAGTATCTTCAGTTAGTTCATAGTGCATAGTTCATAGTGCATAGTTAGTGCATAGTGCATAGTGCATAGTGCATAGTTAGTGAATAGAGTACTGATGAAAGGTTTTTGTGGCTTATCGCCTTGAGATTGATGCTAATCCGGTAGGGTGATATTAAGGTATTGGGATTTTCTGGGAGCATCCCAAAGGGGGCTCACAAGGAAAATCACAATGGCTTAGCATCAATGGCTCGAAGAGACATGGCATCAAGTACAAGGGGTGTATTTCGGTTTTTGTCTTACAACTCAAGGGTGGGAAAGTTCAGTTAGCTGATTCAACCAATGAGGTATTGCCCTATGTTACGCGTCTTGCTGTCGAAGTTTAGACCAATGCGGATGATTTGCTGGCAATTTGTTTCAAAGGGCAAAGTGTAATGCTTGTCACTAATCTGCTGCAATGCTTCCTCGGCAGAACCATCCAGTTTAAATTCCATCACATAACAATAACGAGACGTCTGCAGCAACAGGTCGATACGCCCCTCACTTGTATGGTACTCGGCCTTAACATAGAACCCCATCAACTTAGATACCAACCAGATGACATTCTGATAGTGGTTTTCTAAATCCTTGATGAGTTCATAAGGGGTATCAGAAAAGAGTGACTTCAGTCGGAGAAGGAATTTTTCTGTATTTCCATTCTCCACATCCGTAACAAACTGCTGGATGCTAAAACTTGTTTTTCCTTCAGTTACCGATGTGTATCGAGGCAACAGAAAACGCAGGAAACCATCCTCAACTTCCATATTAGGGAAACCTAACGTATAGGTTTGGAATCGGGCATCAAAACTCTTTATCGTCAAATACCCACTTTGGTAGATGACGGAAATGGGATTCTTGTTAGAGTCGATACTATTGAGTGTGTCTGCATCCGTCACAACCTGAGACATTTCCTGCAAGTTGTAGTCATAGGTCTTTAGTAGTTCTGCCAAATAGGTAGGCGTGCCGGTTTCAAACCAATAGCTCCCAAACTCCCTTTTCATCAAGGTGCTTAATACACTGAACGGATTATACACGCCTTTCGAAGCATGGTGAAAATGATATCCGTCATAACGAGCACGAAGTTCCTCAATACACTTATCCGTATCGATGTTGCTGGCTTTTGCAAGTTCCATTATCTCCTGAGGAAAGTTCTCCACGAGTTCTTTCTCGCTCAAACCACAGATGTCCCAAAAACGAGCATCCATAGAGATGTCATTCAGGTTGTTCAAATCGCTGAACACGCTGATTTTTCCGAACTTAGTGACACCTGTGAGAAGGGCAAACTTAATGCACCCGTCTTTTGACTTAAGCGCTCCGTAGAAACCTTTCAGTATGCTTCGGAACTCATCTTGCAAGGCACGGTCTGCAATAGCCTGCAGCATAGGTTTATCATACTCATCAACAAGGATGACAACTCGCTGACCGGTTTTGTTATAGGCAGCTTGTATGACATGCTCAAAACGCATTCCAAAAGGAACATCCTTGGCAGGGCATTCGTACTCCTCTTCCCACTGTTCGAGCGAGTCATTCAGCTTCTTACAAAGTACATCTGCCGAGTCATAGCTATTCGTATTCAAATCCAGATGCATAACGGGATGCTTGACCCATGTGAAAGTCTCGTCATCAGCAATAGAGAGGCGTGATCCTATTGTACCGTCGAACAATTCCTTCTTACCCGAATACAAAGCATGTATGGTGGTCATCAGCAGCGACTTGCCAAATCTGCGTGGACGTGACAAGAAGTAATACCGTCCCATACTGATAAGATGGTTTATCTGCTCGGTCTTGTCCACATAGACATAGTCATCCTTGCGCAGACTTTCAAAATCTTGTATGCCGATAGGCAATTTGCGGGGTATTCGCATCGCTGACAATTTGTTTTCGATGGCGAAGTTAACGTTTTCCACTGAGATAAAAAAACTTTTTGGAAGTTATTTTATAAGTCATCCACAAAAAGGCAGCGTTCTTTTTCATTTGGAGCACAGAGAAGCAGAGATACTCTGCAAAGATAGGCTTTTATTTCGAATTGCACGCATTATTGGCCACAAATTTCCAGAATCTCCTCGAATTAGTTTTGTTCTGTTTGCTTTTGACAATCAAATATTGTTCGTTTTTCTTGACACACACAAGGCCAAAACACCCCAAAACACCCATTTTTATCGGGTTGAAATCCTTCGGGAAAGTAACGGGTTAATAACGGGTTGATATCGGGTTAATATCGGGAATACTATAGAACGAAGAAAAAAGATGACAAAAGCTAACAAGAGGGAGCCACATGCTGCAGGCTATACACCCCACCCTTTTGGCCCGTGATTACATAGAAGGGCAAAAGGGACTCGTCAAGAAGGTGGGAAAAGGTGCGGCGAATGAGAGAGAGCTTCTCGTGGAGTGAGTTGCTGAGGGGTGACACAAGGGAGTCGATATGAGACTGACGACGCTGTGGATTGATGCCTGGAGCAAAACGCTGATACAAAACGAGCAGTTCTTCGCGATAGCCAGACATCTGCTTGAGCGTGACACCTTCGGGATGCTGAAGGAAAAACAGATAGAGCGCCTTGCAGAGGGGCGTGAGGGGTATCTCCATGTCGGCATAGTCTTGAAGCAGAATGCGATTGTCGGAGGTCACCTGTATGCAACTGGGTGTGTGGTACTGCAAGAGTGCTTCACGCACGGTACGCAGGTTCACACCCAGACTTTGCAGACTGACAAGCCGATCGTGAATGTCGTGAATGAGGCGCGAGGCTTCCTCATTCAAGGATTCGGACTTGTCTTTATGTGTAATCTCAAAAAGCAGAGGGTCTTCTGCCACATAGCGCGTGGCATCCCATGACACATAGTCGTGCCACAAGGCATCAAGTGCCTCGAGCATGTGATGGCTGGACAGATGGCAGAGATACAGGAAAGGACCATCTGCCTTGACGGCATAGCACACCTCAATGTATGGTGTGTGCGGGTTATGTAACAATCGAATTACGGACAAGATTGGAACTTCTGCTATGAATTAGCCACTATCTCTGCGTTGGCAGGAGCCTTTTGGTTCTCGTCGATGATGATCTCGCCTACCCTACCCTCAACGTGAATGGAGCCGCTGGTGGGATTCTTGATGCTGACCACGTCGCCCTTGATGGTGGCTTGGATGGTGCTGTACTCGAAGGCCAGATTGGCATCGCCACCCATGGTGCAATCCTCCATGATGAGGTTCTCGCAATAGCAGAGGGGCTGCTCGCCGGTGATGTGGCAACGCACAAGCTTGAGGTTCTTGGCATACCAACCCAGGTACTCGCCGTTGATCTCGCTATCGTAGATGGTGACGTTCTCGCTCTCCCAGAGAGAGTCCTTTGAATTGAGCAGACTGTTGCGGATGACCACGTTCTTGGAGTACTGGAAGGAATAATTGCCTTCCAAGTGCAGGTTGTCAATCACCACGTCGTCGGTGTGCATACCCAGATAGTCGGCATTCTCGATGCGGGTGTCCTTGATGGATACGTCGCGACAGTCCCACAACGTCTCTTGTGCATCACTAAAGACACAGTTGTCGATCTTGATGCCACTCATGCGACGAAACATCTTGGGAGCCTCAACCTTGCAGTTGAGCAGTTCGCCACGCTCGCTGTACCACAACGAAGAACGTGCGCTCGACTTGTACAGACAGTTTCGGGTACTAAAGCCACGGCACTCCCAGAAGACGTACTTTCCCTCGAAGGTGCAGTCTTCCGCATCGATGTTCGATGTCTCCTTCAATGACGATTCTCCTACGTGAATGGTGACTCCACGCAGTTCCAGGTCATGCTCGCAATACAGTGGACGCTCGCCACCATACTCTTGATTTTCGATTTTCTTCATAATTAGTTCTATATAGCAAATCTACAAATTACTGATAATCAACATTTGTTATTTCTACATCACTCTTATTCCCCCTCGGGGCTTAGGGGGGCCACTATTTTGCAACGGACAAACCGTTAATGTTTTTTAGGTTTCTTCAGCCTGAGACGGACGAGGAAGATGAGTCCTCGCACGCAAAGCTCGATGCACATAGCCATCCACACACCCGGAAGTCCCATGCGAGAGGCCAGGAACCATGCCAGGGGTATGCGCACCATCCAGATGCTGCACAGATTCATGACACAGGGGATGAGTGTATCGCCCACGCCTACAAACACGCCGTATGCCACGATGGAGGCAGCATACATGGGTTCGGCATACGCTTCTATGCGCAAGGCCTCGGCTCCCACACGCTGCACGTCGGGGTCGATGCTCATGAAGGCCATCAGTTCAGGGGCAAAGACGTACATCACAATGCCCAACAGGGTCATCACCGCCACACCCAGCGACACGGTGAGTATGGAGAAGCTGCGTATGAGATCGTAACGCTTAGCCCCCACACTCTGTCCCACCAAGGTGGTGGCAGCCTCGCCTATGCCATAGCCGGGCATATAGCACAGACTCTCCACGGTAATGCCAATGGTATTGGCTGCGATAGCCACTGTGCCCAGGGGAGCCACGATGATGGTGCTCACTATCTGTGCTCCGCAGAACACGGCATGCTCTACCACCATGGGCAGACTGATGCGAAGCGAACGCCGGAGGATGTCCCATTCCAGACGCAAACGCCCCGGATGCCCCACCAGTTTCAGTTCCTTGCTCCACCCCAGCAGATACGCCATGCTGGCCGTGGCACACACCACGGCAGACAACGAGGTGGCCAGTGCGGCACCGGTGACACCCCAACGGGGAATAAAGAGACAGTTGAAAGCTACGTCGAGCACACACATCAGTATGCCCAGCACCATAGGCACGGTCATATTGCCCGAACAGCGCAGCATGCCATTGGTGAGGTGGTACATCTGCATCACGGGGATGGTGAGCGCCCATATCAGGAAATAGTGACTGGCCTGCGTCACCACATCACCCTGTCCGCCCAACCATACGGGCAGCACGCTATGTATGCCCACGCAGAACAGGCTGATGAGCAGGGCAAAGCCGAGGCATAGCAACAGCGACTGCCGCAGCACATCGCGGGCCCGGCCATACTCCTTGGCTCCGATGTGATGGGCCACAAGCACCGAGAAACCCGTGCCAATGGACACACATAGGCCGCCGAAGAGCCACGTGGTAGTGCTGACCAGTCCGATGCTGGCTGAGGCAGAGGCACCTATATGGCCCACCATCTTGGCGTCGATATACTGCATGATGATGCTGCTCAACTGCGCCAGCATAGCTGGCACACTCAGCATGCTCACCAGGCGTATCTTCTCGCCACGGGTCATGGTGCCACCATCACGCAGCAATTCCAAAAGCCGTTCCTTTGTTCGCATAATTCATTCACTTATTCAACTTCAGTTTTAGCCTGAATTATTCACAGACATAAAAAAGAGAACGTTTTCTTGCATATTTGCAAGAATTGTTGTAACTTTGAAGTGCTTCTAAATCAATGTTATAA
>JAZLKL010000178.1:0-9056 GCA_045597585.1 Bacteroidaceae bacterium
CCACCGAGTTCCTTCCCCCCGAGTTCCACTCTTGTTTCACCCAGTTGGCTTAGGTCTGGCTTACGACAAAACACGTAAGCCAGACGTAAGCCAACTGAGTGAAAGTAAGGTGAACCTAATAGGCACATACTTTGAACTGTCACTCCAAGATACTGTCTAAGATACTCACGTTCGGAATAACTCAAAAAAATTTTTGGTTATTCTCTCACTTATTCGTATCTTTGCATCATGAAAAACGAGAAACTACACCCTTTAATGCTTTGCGGAACCGGTAGCGACGTGGGTAAGAGCGTACTGGCTACGGCATTGTGCCGCATCTTTGTACAAGACGGCTACAAACCTGCACCATTCAAGGCACAGAACATGGCTCTCAACTCCTACGCCACGCCCGACGGATTTGAGATAGGACGTGCACAAGCCGTACAGGCAGAGGCGTGTCGCCTGCAACCACATACCGACATGAACCCGTTGCTGCTGAAGCCCAACTCGGAGCATACCACACAAGTGGTGCTCAATGGCAAGCCTATAGGCAACCGTTCGGCTTACGCATACTTCCGCAAGGAAGGACGCGAGGAACTGCGAGCAGCAGTAAACGAGGCATTCGACCGACTGGAAAGCAAGTACAACCCCATCGTGATGGAGGGAGCCGGCAGCGTGTCGGAGATAAACCTGCGGCAGTCGGACTTAGTGAATCTGCCGATGGCCCGACATGCCAAGGCCGACGTGATTCTGGTGGCCGACATCGACCGCGGAGGCGTGTTCGCCTCGTGCTACGGCAGCATCATGCTGCAAACGCCTGAGGACCGCAGCCTCATCAAGGGAATCATCATCAACAAGTTTCGTGGCGACATCCGACTCTTTGAGGAGGGGCGCAGGATGATGGAGGAGATTTGTGGCGTGCCTGTGCTGGGTGTAGTACCGATGTTCAAGGACATCGCCATAGAGGAGGAGGATAGCGTGGCACTGGGGACAAAAAACAAAGCACCGCAATCCGACGGAAAAGGAGTGGGCGGCAAGACTACGCAAGTAGCCGTGGTACTGCTTCGCCATATCAGCAACTTCACCGACTTCAACATGCTGGAACGCGACGCACGCATCAACCTGTTTTACACGAATAATCCGAAGGATATTGAGAGTGCGGACATCATTATAGTGCCCGGCACAAAGGCCACACTCGACGACCTGTATGAACTACGCAGAAACGGAGTGGCGCAATCCATTATCCGTGCCCATAAAGACGGAAAGACGGTGGTAGGCATCTGTGGAGGATACCAGATACTGGGGCAGATGGTATATGACCCCGATGGAGTGGAGGGCACCATAGCCCAACTGCCGGGATTGGGACTGCTAAACGTGGAAACCACGATGAATGCGGACAAAACTACGCAACAGGTAAGTTTTGACTTCGAAGGAAACACTTGCCGGGGATATGAGATTCACCAAGGTGTGACCCTGGCCATAACGAAGGATGGAGAGAAAGCGAAGGAACCATTGCCCAAGGTCCTCATTGAGGGACATTGCATGGGAACCTATGTGCACGGCATACTGGACAACAGCCCGGTAATAGAATACCTGCTACGCCCGTTTGCCGACAGAACGGCGGGCGAAGAGGCAACGGAGACATACGAGGACTTCAAGGAACGACAGTACGACCTACTGGCCGACCATGTGCGTCAATACGTAGATATCGACAAGATATACGAAATCATAAGAGGGGGAATAGGAATGATGATAAAATAACAAACTTGCTATATAAAAGCATAAACATTTGGAGGTTTTGCTCGTTATGGCTAACTTTGCAGACAATTTGAGAATCTGTGCATGAAGACAGTAGTGCAACCAACTCTACGACGATGATAAACGGACACGGCGACGACGCATACAGGTACAAGGACATCCGGATAAACTTCAGTTCGAATGTGTACAATCATTTTGACCATGAGGGACTTTTCTCCTATCTGGCCAACCGTCTTGACTATGTTGTCAACTACCCTGAGCCGTCGCCCCGCACCTTAGAGGCTGAACTGGCTTCGATGCTGGGCATCAAGGCAGACGAGCTGATGGTGACCAACGGAGCTACCGAGGCCATCTACCTCATAGCACAGACCTACCGCAGGGGGCACTCAACCATTATGACGCCCACCTTTGCGGAGTATGCCGATGCCTGCCGGTTGCATGAGCACAGAATAGGCAGGGGAGGAGAGCTCTTCTGGATATGTAATCCCAATAACCCTACCGGAACCGTCTATCCTAAAGACGAGCTGAGAGAAAGAATAGAGAAACATCCCGATGTGACGTTTGTCATAGATGCTAGCTATGCTCCGTTTACAAAAAAGCCTGTATTCACCGCAAAAGAAGCCGCAGAGATGCCCAACGTGCTGATGCTGCACTCCATGACCAAGGAATTTGCCATACCCGGCTTGCGAATAGGCTACATCAGCGGTTGCACAAGCCTGCTCGAACCCATCCGCCGTCAGCGAATGCCATGGTCGGTAAACCAAGTAGCCATCGATGCAGGCCACTACCTCATCAGGCATACTGATGAGTTTTACTTCAATCTGGAGGACTTGCTGAAAGAACGCGAAAGGGTGGAAGAAAGGCTGAAAAAACTCGGAATCATCGAAGTATGGCCTTCTGACACACACATTCTGCTCTGCAAACTTAGAATGGGGCATGCCTCTGCCCTAAAGGAGTATCTGGCAAACGAGCATGGCATACTCATACGAGATGCCTCCAACTTTGAAGGACTGGACAGGTCTTTCTTCCGCATAGCCGTACAGACAAGCGAAGAAAACGACGAATTGATCGACGCTATCATGGAATGGATGGCAATATGAGAACTCTCTCCACCTCCATAAAGTAATTATCTGAATAAAGCACAAGCATCATTATGAATTGCATATTATTTATCGTTCCACTTTTCATTGGCTGGTTGCTCGACCTTTTCTTTGGCGATCCCACACATCTACCCCACCCTGTGGTGTATATGGGAAAATGGATCAGCTTTTGGGAGCATAGGCTTAACAAAGGGAAGCACAGAATGGTCAAGGGGGCAATAGTGGCCGTGTGCAGCATACTATTGACATACGTGTTTACTTGTGCCATGCTTTGGTTCTTCTGCGACCTATGCCTTATGCTGGCAGGCAATAGCAGCACACTCTCATCCATACTTCTTTTGCCAGACGATCTGAACCTCATTACATCATCACCCATCATCGGTGGATGGGATGGCTGCTGGCTGGGGTGCATACTCATATTCTTCTGTCTGGCAGGACACACCCTCCGCAAAGAGGTGAAGATGGTATTCAAGGCTGTGGACAACAGTTTGGAAGAGGGAAGAAAACAAGTGGCACGCATAGTAGGACGCGACACTCAGGAACTATCGGCACAAGAGGTTAGAACGGCAGCCCTGGAAACTCTTGCTGAGAATCTGAGCGACGGCGTCGTGGCTCCTCTCTTCTGGTTTATGCTATTGGGAGTTCCTGGCATGATGATGTACAAGATGATCAACACGCTCGACTCAATGATAGGCTATCACTCACCACGCTACAAGGACTTTGGCTGCTGGGCAGCACGAATAGATGATGTGGCCAACTACATACCTGCCCGAATAACAGCCTTGCTGATGCTATTAGCCCCACTTCCTCGACAGGAAAAAGGAAGTGGGGCTGCATCGCGCCTTAGATTTGTGTTTCTGTATGGTCCTCAGCATGCTTCACCTAACTCGGGGTGGCCTGAGGCGGCTCTTGCCAGTATCTTGAACTGCCGGTTCGGCGGTCCGCACAACTACTTCGGAGAGATTTTTTATAAGCCTTATATCGGAGAGAACCCTAAAGAACTATCTACGAAGGACATGCATATCAGCTTGCGAGTGTGCCTTGTTGCCGAGTGTATGGCTATAGTATTATGTGGTGCCGGCAGATGCTTACTTTACTGGCTAAATGCCTATATGTAATGAATTTAATCAATATCACGAATTACGGTTGACTCCATCTCATCGCTGGTAGTGAATGCAGGGAGAGTAGGACTTACGATGGTAATAACCAAAGACTCTACGCCATCGCCCAAAGCTTCAATATCACGGGTGCTGATGCACAAAACGTCATTCTTCACATTGAGATTGATAGCTTCTGCTACGAAGATGTTCTCTGCAGATACACTAACGCTGTATTCATCACCGGCAACAATACGAACTCGTGCAGGGATGTTCATGCTTACCATGCTGAATGCCTCGGTTTCCTTCTGGATACTCTCACCCTCATAGGCGTTGAACTCGTTAACACTTGCATTAGCACTTGCTGTTGCGATTACCATTGCTGCGACAAACATCATGATCTTTTTCATAAGACGTATATTTTTAAATTGTTATTAAATTACTTTTTTCTTTTGCATCCTTCCTGTAAAGCGTAAGCAATGAGGTTTATTTCGGTTGCTGTGCGAGAGGAAAGTCGCGTTTGATTTATTAATCTGATGCAAAGGTACGACTCTTTCGGCGTATTTCATTGGGATTAATGCTATTCGGCGAGAGGAAATCCCTATGGTTGAAAGAAGTTTCCCTACCCTATAAATACCAGGATTTAGTTAACAAGTGATTTTCAACACATTACACAAAACACGATGCATATAAAGCAGAGTACAATAAATTGTAATTCGCAAAAAAAATCACAAAAGAGGAATTTACAAAAGAGGAATTCCCCAAAGAGTACTTGGGATACCTGGGTTCAGACAGCTGAATCACAGATTCTGTACAACTTTAGCAAGGAATGTATGAATTTCCACAAAGAGTGTTCCTCAAAAGAGTGATTCACAAAAAAGGATAAGATAAAAAAGACACTGGCGAGATTCAACTCACCAGTGCCCAAAATCAAATAAAACTAATTCACAATATTCGTTACCTAAAATTCCAACTATTTTCTCATGTGTCGATTGTCCATCATCATGCCGTGGTGGCGGTGAGCAGGACGCATATGACGATCGTGGCAACGGCAATCGCAATGACGATGACTTCTATTACGATGCATCTTGCGCTCACACTCTCTTGAATGATGATGCATGGCAGGAACGTGGTGTCGCATGCCAGGAGTACGATGATCCACCATAGCGGGACCGTGATGGACGGGCACTACATCATGTCGCTTGTCATGTCTGGGCTTCATATCATGACGCATCTCCATTCTCTTATCGTTATTTACCTCATGCTTAACAGCTGCATTTGCTGTCATCATGGTTGTAACACTCATCAAAACTGCAAGCATCATGCTCTTCATAATATTCATGGTCTTCATAACGTATAATTTTTTAGTTCTCTCCCCTCTTCTATGTCTTTATGGTTAAAACGAAGAATCAGGTTTGAGGTGGTTAAACAATTATGTTCTGTTTCTCTTTGTTTTCTATTGCAAAGGTAGGAACTTCAAGATGTATAAAAAAGAGATTTTGCCTATTACAGAAGAGGAAATCCCTATTCTCAGAAGGAAAAAAAGAAGGGTGAATTTGTGTTTTGGCACAAACCCACCCTAATACATTCACCTTATATCTCTTATACAATATCTTATATACCTCCTAATAATATAAGGTATATGACGAGAACCACTTATTTCGTCTTCAAGTATGTAGTTACATAAGTTACTCCATCCTCTATCTTAGTTGCAGTATTGCCTTTCCAAGTCGTAGTACTGTTTGTATATTCACCATGAGTAGCCATCTCAAAGCCTTTTTCATCATAATCTACAGTATAGCCGACAGAACTTCCATCGAAAGAATGGCTTGAAATCACCCTACAGTATTTTCCGTCGGGTATAAACTCGTACACCCAGTCTGCTTCACGCGACTGAACACTACCATCGGGATTGTACTTCACATTGTAACGTATGCTCTTATTGTCCTTGTATTCGGTATCCCAACCATAGGAAAGCACACCATCGGTATAACTTTTATGGCTTATCTCACGTCCCTCAAGGTCATAGTCTGTCTCGTGGGCTATAGGACCATTATTGGATGTGTAGCTCTTTTCGTTCACAACATGCTTATACGTATTGTCGGAATAGGTCTTCTTTTCAACGCAGAAACCATCATCGGTACTGGTAAGACCATCCCAGGTTAAATGCCTAGAGTGTGAATCAGAACGTATCTCCACAAGGCGGTGCTGATCATCGTAAATATAATCTTCAATTACAATCCACTCACCCTGACGAGATTCTGTACGCTTGATGTCTCCACGCTCGTTAAAGTACGTAAACTCCTGACACCAATAGCTATCGCCACCTTCCTCACCATCGCGCAGATAACCATGCTTGACGAGGCGACCTTCAGCATCATATTCGTTGACCTCTGTAGTATCGCCATTGATAACTTGAACAACAATCTTGCTGAAATCTATTCCACAATCATAAGAAGAGGGGGCTGCCTCTTGCTTTTCTTCCACAGCAAGACTATCCTGCTTAGAGGCATCCTGCTTTGCCTTGCCACAACTGCTAAACGAGCTTGCAAGACCCATTGCTCCAACTGCGAGGAGCATAAAAGATAATGTCTTTTTCATATAAAATATGCGAAAACGCGAAAAGTGAAAATAAAATGTGATATGGTGTTTCTATTAGTAGAGAAAAACACTAAATGAAGAAAAAATTGCCTCAAGAGCCAGCATCTGAATTCCTGTAAGAAACAGAGTAATACAAAATGCCGTCAAGAGAAAATCATGTATTCTTCAAAAAATATGGGTCACAGAGTGTTGCTCTGTGACCCACAATTATGATAGAGATTAGTCCTTCAACTTAGCCCAGATGAACTCACGGTTCAAGCGAGCAATATTGCTGATGCTTTCGCACTTAGGACAAACAGCCTCGCAAGCACGGGTATTGGTACAGTTACCAAAGCCCAGTTCATCCATCTTAGCCACCATAGCCTTAGCACGCTTAGCAGCCTCTACCTGACCCTGAGGAAGGAGAGCAAACTGGCTAACCTTAGAGCTGACGAACAACATAGCCGAACCATTCTTACATGCTGCTACACAAGCACCACAACCGATGCAAGTAGCACAGTCCATAGCCTCGTCGGCAGCCTCCTTAGAGATGAGGATAGCATTGGCATCCTGTGCCTGACCAGTACGAACTGAGGTGTAACCACCAGCCTGCATAATCTTATCGAATGCGTTACGGTCAACCATACAGTCCTTGATAACAGGGAAACCTGCAGAACGCCAAGGCTCAACAGTGATGGTATCGCCATCGTTGAACTTACGCATGTAGAGCTGACAGGTTGTAGCACCGCGCTCAGTCTTTCCATGAGGAGTACCATTGATATAGAGTGAACACATACCGCAGATACCCTCACGGCAGTCGTGATCGAACACGAAGGGCTCCTTGCCTTCGTTGATAAGCTCCTCGTTCATGATGTCGAGAGCCTCGAGGAATGAAGTATCATCGGGGATGTTCTTCAACTCATGGGTATCGAAATGACCCTTGTCCTTGGGTCCGTTCTGCTTCCAGAACTTTACTGTTACAGAAATATTCTTAGCCATTGTATTTAGTCGTTTATTTAGAAACTGTTACAGAATAGTGATTTGCATCTTCTCCAGCTGAGCTAGCAACGGTGACATATACATTTGAACCATTGTATTTATAGAGATAGGTGAAGACACAGACACCGAGGTCATCAGTTTGAGAGGCTTCGCTCTTCTCTGTCATGTCGTCAGCATATATCTTGCCATCCTCTGCAACACACTTCAACATGTCAAACAGTTCCTTGTTATACTGGTTGAAGTTGTCGGCCGTTCTCTCGCTAGGCGTAAGCTCTGCACTGAAACCCTTGGCATTGTTCTCACCAGACATGCCGGTTATGCCATCTAACTTCACGTCAAATGCAGTGATACCCGTTACGGACTTCACGTCATCGTCGGTGTAGAAGAGTTTCTCCTCTGGCTGTGCTGTTGCCTCAGATTCTACGGCAGTGGTGGTGCCCTCCTCGGATGTAGCACTGTTCTTGCCGCAAGAGTTCATCATCACGCCGAATGCAGCTGCCATCAGGCTATATACAAAATACTTTTTCATAAAGTTTCTTTATGTTTAAATTATAGGTACACTGGTAAGTCTGAAGATTAGTTCTTATAGTTACGCTGCTGTACCTTGATGATTTCGTACTCAAGGGGCTCCTTAGAGAGCTCAGGTGCCTTATCATCATTGCCCTGATACTCCCAGCAACCTACATAGAAGAAGTTCTCGTCATCACGCTTAGCCTCACCTTCCTCGGTCTGGTGCTCCTCACGGAAGTGGCCACCACATGACTCCTCACGATGAAGTGCATCGTAAGCCACGAGCTCACCCATGAGGATGAAGTCACGCAAGTGGATAGCCTTGTCAAGCTCTACGTTCAGACCCTCCTTAGAACCAGGAATGAAGAGGTTTTCGTTGAACTCCTTACGAATGTTCTTCAACAACTTAAGACCTTCCTCAAGACCCTCCTTGGTACGACCCATACCAACGTGCTCCCACATAATGTGACCGAGCTCTTTATGGATAGAATCTACAGAACGCTTACCCTTGATGTTCATCAAGCGATCGATTTCTGCATTGACAGCCTTCTCTGTCTCATCAAACTCCTTGAGGTCGGTAGAGAGACGGGGCCAGATTGACTGATCTGCCAAATAGTTCTGAATAGTATAGGGAAGTACGAAATAACCATCAGCCAAACCCTGCATCAAAGCAGAAGCACCGAGACGGTTAGCACCATGGTCAGAGAAGTTACACTCACCGATAGCGAAGAGGCCGGGGATAGAGGTCCGCAACTCATAGTCAACCCAAACACCACCCATGGTATAGTGGATAGCGGGGAAGATCATCATGGGATGATAGTAATCAGTACCGTTTACACTCTTAGCCAACTCACCGGGATTCACGTCGGTAATCTCCTCGTACATATCGAAGAGGTTTCCATAACGCTGACGAATCTCGTTGATACCCAAACGCTGGATAGACTCAGAGAAGCCGAGGAACACAGCCAAACCTGTGTTGTTGACACCGAAGCCCTTGTCACAACGCTCCTTAGCAGCACGTGATGCTACGTCA
>JAZLKL010000179.1:0-3125 GCA_045597585.1 Bacteroidaceae bacterium
AATTATGAAGAAAAGCTTATCCTTTCTTGGAGCATTGACCGCTATGCTGGTGCTGCCGACAACGATGCGGGCACAGGATTGTCCTGTTGATGGTCATCGTACAATCTACTATCGGGACATTGCGCCTACGTGCCTTGCCCCAGGTTACAACGAAATGTACTACTGCTACGACTGCGAAGACTACTTCACCTACGAGACGCACCATAAGACCACCTTTGCAGCGCAACGTCTGGAGCCTCTCGGGCACGAATGGGTGGACGGCGAGTGTACACGCTGTCACGAGAAAGCGGAGATACGCGAACTGAACAAGGATGTCTATAGCGGTAGCTTCGTGCAGGTGGCTGTTGACAATGGCAAGTACTATGCCATGGGTCTCAACCCCGTCTATGATGGTCTTGAGGCTATCGAGTTGCCTGCCCCGGAGGATGGTTATCTGCGTGCCGACATCAGTCGTCTGGCAGTCATTGAGCGTGAAGTTGACTTCTCCCTGCTCAAGAATCACAACGCTGCTCCACGATTCTATTACCACAAGTTCCGGATGATGTATTACGACTACGAAAACAACCTCTACCGCGAAGGCATAAATAATGGTTGGGGATACATCGAGAACCGCCTCTACGACGAGACTTCTAACGAATGGGATGGCGAACGCGATGTACAGAGCAATGGCTTCCTGGAAGGCGTCGACTGTTCCGACGGAGAGTGGTATGAGATTGTGCTGACACACAAGTCAGATGGCACAATCTACTTTGGCATTCAGCCCAGGGATTACTCTGGTTCGCACGAGGGCCTCTTCCTCTATTACCTGCAGTGTGCACACGAGAACCTCGTCTATACCCCAGGCGAAGGTGCCAGCTGCATGGAGCCAGCCACCATGGAGAGTTATTACTGTCCAGATTGTCACACTTACTATGCTGACGCAAAGTGTCATCACGAGATTGACGTTGACGCCTATCAGCCAGATGCAGCCCTTGGTCACCACTACGAGGAAGGCTCAGACCTTTGCACACGATGCGGCGAAACGGCTGGCATCTATCGTCCTGTAACCGACAAAGCGCAATTCAATCCTGGTTACCGCTACATGATGGTAGGTCACATCGGCGACCAGCACTATGTGCTCTCGCGTCCTGCGCTACGTCCTTATCGTGAATATTGGGACGACTATACTCCCGATGAGGAACTTCCCCTGCGCTGGATGTGGGACAACAAGAAACTCACAGCCGTGCCTGTGACACTCAATGCCGATGGCAGCATCACTGCCAATGGCAACGAGATGCTCGAATTTACGCTTACCAGCAACCACCAGACTTATGACGAGACTGATGCTGACCAGGGATCGCCTTTCTACTTCCGCACACCTTGGGGTATCATCACCGATGAGACAAACTTCGATGGCAGCATCACCGCCAACTTTAGTGATTGGAAGTTTGAAAACTGGAAGTACGTGGAGTACGGCGATGAGACCGTTGGCCGCCGACTCACTCTGGCTGAGGAGGGTTATCAGTTCTTCAACTGGTGGTTGGATGAAGAACGCGATGAACTCCCCGACAACATTAAGAACATCAAGGCCGATGAAAACGCCGTGCTGATGTATCGCTGTTGGGCAGGCGAACCAGAGAATTATGGCACGTACCTCATGGTTCGAGAAGATGGAGATATTTATTTCTGTCCCCTTAACCACTTTTGGAGTGAATGGGCAGAGTACACTCATCCTACGGCAGAACTGATGGTTCCAACGCTCTATTATTGCGCAAGCAAACCTATGCCTCACCTCAACTACAGCACAGCCGAAGTGACTATCTATGGCGACGAACTGACAGAAGAGGGATTTGAAACGGCACTCGACGAACTGACGGAGGACGAGGGTGTACGCGTATTCAATATCGACCTCACTAACGTGGAAAGCGTAAATGCCTCTGCCGAATACATGCGCGACAGAGTCTTTGAAAACGAAGCTGTCAGCAATAATGCATTCCTCATCGTTACCGATGATTCAGAGCTGACTGGCACAAACGTCATCAAGAACGGACGCTGCGAGGATGTTGAGATTAAGGATGGTGATCCGTTCGTAGTGCCCGAGCAGTTTACCGCTGAGGACAACCTGCTTCAGTCGGCACATGCCAGCTACGAGCGTGCAATGAGCAGTTCTTCCGTATGGGGAACGCTCTACATGCCATTCGCTATCAAGAGCACTCCCGATGTGCAGTTGTTCAAACTTTCAGAGGTTAGTGTTGATGGCGAGGAGGGCGTGCTCACCTTCGAACCGGTTGACGAAGTGGCAGAATCTACACCTTGTGTCTTCCGTCGCAAGACATCAGATACAAGTGTTACATTCGAGAACAATAATGTAGCTTTGCATCCAGCAGGAGCCACAATCTCTACGGATGTTACAGATTGGGACATCCTCGGAACATTCGTGGGATGCAACATCCAGTCGTACCAGCACCTGGTGAAGGATGAGTACGGTTATGAGTACGACGAGGATGATGACATCACACGTTACTACATCGCCAGCAACCAGTTCTGGCAGTCGGAAATCAAGACGTGGGTTCCTCCGTTCCGTGCTTGGTTTGAACAGAAGGGTGCTACTGCGTATGCAGCCAGATCGTTGAGAATCTTTGTGGAAGAAGATGAAGTAACCTCCATACTCGAACTGGACACCAACGGAAACCTCAACCAGCTTCCTGCCGATGCCACCTATGACCTCCGTGGCAATCGCGTCAACAAGGCAGAGCATGGCGTATTTATCATTGGCGGCAAGAAGGTTGTCGTGAAGTAAAATCATAAATTCTCCTCCTCACCCCTGAGATCATAGTGGGTGGGGAGGATTAACCCATAAGAACAAAAGCAATGAAGAAGTATATTTCTCCTAATATTAAAGTGGTAAACGTTGAGTCAAGGTCAACCATTCTGGCAGGAAGCAATGACACCATAACCGGTGGCGGTTCAAATGCAGATCAGGTCAACCCAACGGCAGAGTCAAAGCGATTTGTTGGATGGGAAGATGATATATGGATGGATGACGAAGAATAACTCTCTGTAAACATCCATTTTCTCAAAGTTAAGGGCTGCAAGTGGTGACATGCTGCTTGCAGCCTTTTCTGATTCCGTTTACACCGACAATC
>JAZLKL010000180.1:0-16439 GCA_045597585.1 Bacteroidaceae bacterium
CGACAAGTGGCTGTATGCCATCAAGCACCTGGGCGAGCTTGACGAGCGTCCGGCAGAGTTGAAGGAGGCCATCTTCAACCAGCTCTTCGAAACGGCAGAGATAGCGAAATATACCCCACAGGAGCGCATGGACTATGAGGAAAGCCTGAAGAACTTCCGCGACTGGTACAGCGTCATCACCACAGCAGAGAAGAAGGGAAAAGCCGAGGGTCGTGCAGAAGGTCGTGCAGAAGGTCGTGCAGAAGGTCTTGCCGAGGGTATGCAAAAGGGTATGCAGAAAGGCATTGCCGAGGGCGATAGAAACCGCCAGATATCCACCGCCCGCTCGTTGAAGGCAATGGGAGTCCTTTCGATGAGTCAGATTGCAGAAGCCACAGGCCTTACGGTGGATGAGATAGTGGATCTGTAGTGCAGAATTTTAGCTAATATCGATTGCTCGCTTGGAACATCCCTGAAGTGGAGTTTCAAGCTTCTTCTGAGAGCATAAATGTACCTGTTTTTGCCCGTTTACGTTTGTAAATTGCGGAATATCAATTTGTAAATTCGTAAATCCGTGATAGCAAAAGCCACCTAAATAGTCAAAAAGTTGCATAATTGTTGTGTGAAAATCAGAAATATGTTGTACCTTTGTGCCAGATTCCAACGCATAAATGGCGTGACTAGGGCGTTAATATGGCGCTCGAACAGCAATTGTAATATCAATCAGTAAAAACCATTTTGAATTCTATGGAAAGAACTCTTGTACTGCTCAAACCGGGCATTATCCAACGTCAGTTGATGGGCGAGATTATCAGCCGATTTGAGAAGCGCGGTCTTCGAATTGTAGGTATGAAAATGATGCAGCTCACAGATGAGATTCTGGATGAGCATTATTCGCATTTGATAGAAAAACCTTTCTTCCAGTCTCTGAAGGACTCTATGACAGTCACTCCCGTTGTGGCTCTGGCACTTGAGGGTGTGGATGCCATTCGCGTGGTACGTATGATGGCTGGCACCACCAATGGCCGTAATGCAAACCCCGGTACCATCCGTGGTGACTATTGTTTAAGCAATCAGCAGAATGTGGTTCATGCCAGTGATGGCCCCCATACCGCGGTTGAAGAACTGAACCGTTTCTTCAAGGCTGACGAGATATTTGATTTCGGCTCTTGTAATCTTGATCGTCTGTATGCTCCCGACGAGTATAACAGAGATTAGCTATTTTAAATCCTTTTATGATTAGGGTGGCGCGTGTGTGCTCCACTATTTGTTTAGCGTATGAAAGTAAAAATTAGAACAGTAATTGCGGCTTTGGCCATTTCGATGACAGGTGTGTCGGCCCATGCGCAAGACCTGCTGGCCCGTCAAGCGCCTATCGACAAGACGATAAAGGCGATTGACTCCATCAGCCTACGCAGGATGCTGCCTGAGCAGAAGATGCCTGCAGGTATTAACTCCGGTGCTAATTTCTCCATTGAAAACCCCAGTAGCGACATCTATCCAGCATGGAACAACGAACATGGTCGCAACTATGGCGTGGAGCTGCCCTCGGAATATAAGATTGACTTGCGTAACTTCTGCATGCCCACCGATAGTCGTCTGGTGACTTCGCACTATGGCTATCGCAAGCAGTTCAGACGTTTCCATTATGGTACTGACATCAAGGTGTATGTGGGTGATACCATCCGTTCTGCCTATAGCGGAAAGATTCGTATTGTGGCTTATGAGGCAAAGGGTTATGGCAATTATGTCATCATCCGCCACGAGAATGGTCTGGAGACCGTTTACGGACATATGTCGAAGCACCTTGTAAAGGAAAACCAGAGCGTACGTGCGGGCGAGCCTATCGGCTTGGGCGGAAATACCGGTCGTTCAACGGGTTCGCACCTGCATTTCGAGACTCGTTTCCTGGGACAGTACATAGACCCAGAGGTTCTTTTCAATTTCGAGGCTCAGGATGCCAAGGGTAATTTCTATGTATATCGCTCAAGTGGTAACGGCAGTCTGATTGGCAATCCTCACCATGCAAATCCTGCACCTGTGCTGGCTATGAATTATGGTGATGATAGTTCGGACAACCAGGAGATTGAAGAGAAGAGCGCCGAGCCTACCATTATCAGAGAGGTGGCACAGGAGCGCGTTGTTAAGTCGAAGAACGACAAGGCCAAGGACAAGAACTCTAAGAGCTCGGGCGGCAAGGTATATTCGGTAAAGAAGGGCGACTCGCTGTACAGCATTGCTCGCAGATACAATACCACGGTGGATAAGTTGTGCAAGTTGAACCATATCAGCGACAAGTCCATCTTGCGTCCCGGACAGGTACTGAAATGCTCGTAAGCACTGAAGGCTGAAAGGCTTACACGGACTGAGGATAGAAACATATCAGGCCGTAATGTCATCCCAATCCATGGTTTTTGCCCATCGGCAAAAACCTGCGAGGGTGGCATTACGGCTTGTTTTTTTGCGCAAAGTGCACATTTTTTTAAGTGATGATTAAATAATTCAACTTTCGCAAGCTTCGCATGCTTCAGTATTAGGGAGTTCTTTGCGAGCAAAGCATCGGCCTAAAGGCACGCTGAGCGAAAGGAGTTAAGGGAGTTAAAGACTTTTGACCGTCGTCAAAAGTAACTCCTTTAACTCCTTGATATTCTTTAACTCCTTATACATGCGAAAGTTGAATCTATTATCTTAAAATCTTGGCAAAAATCATTCAAGCTGGGAAACTTCGGTGAATAATCTAAGCAATGAGTCCTTTTTTTTGCTTTTTTTTGGGATTTCCATAAAAAAGTAGTAATTTTGTGCGTTAATTGTATTCATCAGAAAAACAGATAGCACTAACAGATGACAACGCAAGAGCAATTCCAACAGATAATGACGGAGTGTCGCACACTCTTTGCCAAGAAACTGCACGATTACGGAGCTGCATGGCGCATTATGCGTCCCAGTAGCGTGACCGACCAGATTTTCATAAAGGCAAACCGCATCCGTAGCATTGAGGTTAAGGGTGTTACGATGGTTGACGAGGGCATCCGTCCTGAGTTTATTGGTATTGTGAACTATGCTATTGTGGGACTTATCCAGTTGGAGCTGGGATTTGCCGACAAGGCAGATGAGATGACGGCCGAACAGGCATTGGCCTGCTATGATCGCCACGCGGAAGAGTCGTTGCAGCTTATGCTGAGAAAGAATCATGACTATGATGAGGCTTGGCGAAGCATGCGCATCAGCAGCTATACCGACTTGATACTGATGAAGATATTCAGAACAAAACAGATAGAATCTCTCGAAGGAGGGACATTGGTGTCGGAGGGCATCGATGCAAACTATATGGACATGATGAATTATGCTGTGTTTGGTCTTATCAAGCTGACGTTTCCCGAGGACTGAGCAAGACAAAACAGGAATAACCGTTAAACAATAGGCTTTCGTGAAACAAAAACTTCTCTGGATTGTCGTGACTGTGTGCCGCTTGCTGGTGGCAGCAGCCTTCATCTTCTCTGGCGTGACGAAGATGATTGACCCGCACGGAACGGAGTATAAGTTGCTAGACTATGCCGAGGCCCTCCATCTGGATGGCCTGATGCCGGGACCGGTAGCCCTTATCCTGGGCATGGCATTGGCCTTGATAGAGTTTCGCATTGGCATCAGTACGCTGTTTGGCATACACCGCAAGGTGGCCTCGCGTGCAGCCTTGGCTTTTATGTCGGTATTCACGCCCCTCACGCTCTACCTGGCCATTGCCAACCCTGTTTCTGATTGCGGTTGCTTCGGCGACGCCTTGGTGCTGACCAATTGGCAGACGTTCTGGAAGAATGTGGTGCTGCTATTCAGTACCGTAGTACTGGTGCGTTGGCATGACAAGCAGGTGCGAATGATCAGCGAAGAACGCCAGTGGCTGGTACTGATTTACTCTCAGCTGTTTGTGCTATGCCTCGGATTGTATGCTTTGTGGCGTCTGCCACTCATTGACTTCCGCCCCTTCAAGATAGGTGCCAATATCGTGGAACTGACCCAACCCCAGGGCGATGCGGAGTTTGTCACTTCCTTCCTCATGGAAAAGGACGGCAAGCAGCAGTGGTTCAGTCTGGAGGAATATCCTGACAGCACATGGACCTTTGTAGATAGCAAGACGGAACAGGAGGGCGAGTTTATTGCCCCTGCCATTGACAATCTGCAGATGTACACCTGGCCTGAGGGTGATGATGTGACAGATGAGGTGCTGGCAGACGAGAACTACACCTTCCTGCTGACAGCCCCAATGCTGGAGACGGCTGATGACGGACACATGGATGCCTACAATCGTCTGTACGACTACTCGCTCGAGCACGGATACCGTTTCCTCTGTCTTACCAGCAGCAACGATGAGGGCATTGCACATTGGCAGGATCTGACGGGAGCCGAGTATCCCTTTGCTCACACCGATGTGTTGACGTTGAAGACGATGGTTCGCTCTAACCCAGGACTCATCTTGCTGAAGAACGGAATCGTCATAGGTAAATGGCCCTGCACGGACATGCCCGAACTGGATGAGGGTGCGCCTCGCCTGGAGGAGACGGAATATGGAACGGTACACGTGGATAGCAAGGTGCGCCAGACGGTCAAGTTCTTCTTGTGGTTTATCATACCACTGCTTGTGCTGAGCTTCCTCGACAGAACCTGGTTGGGCGTGCATTTCCTGATAGAAAAGAGAAAAAGAAAACTCAATAATATTTTTAACCTTTTAAACAAAAAAACAATGAGAAAGAAGATTGTAGCAGGTAACTGGAAGATGAACCTGAACCTGCAGGAAGGTGTAGCTTTGGCTACCGAGTTGAAGGACGCTTTGGCTGCTGAGAAGCCCAATTGCGACGTTATCATCTGTACTCCTTTCATCCACTTGGCTACCGTAGCTGGCATTACCGAGGGTACTGTAATCGGTCTGGGTGCTGAGAACTGTGCTGACAAGGAGAAGGGTGCTTACACCGGTGAGGTTAGCGCTGCTCAGGTAAAGAGCACTGGTGCTCAGTATGTAATCCTGGGTCACTCAGAGCGTCGTGCTTACTATGGTGAGACCGCTGAGATCCTGAAGGAGAAGGTTAACCTGGCTTTGGCTAATGGCTTAAAGGTTATCTTCTGCATCGGTGAGGTGCTCGAGGAGCGTGAGGCTAACAAGCAGAACGAGGTTGTAGGTGCTCAGTTGGCAGACTCTTTGTTCGACCTGACCGAGGAGCAGCTCTCTAATGTTATCTTGGCTTACGAGCCCGTATGGGCTATCGGTACCGGTAAGACCGCTACTGCTGAGCAGGCTCAGGATATGCACGCATTCATCCGTGGCTGCATCGCAGGTGCTTTCGGTGAGAAGGCTGCTGAGGAAATCTCTATCCTCTACGGTGGTTCTTGCAAGCCCAGCAATGCTAAGGAGATCTTCTCTAAGCCCGACGTGGATGGTGGTCTGATTGGTGGCGCTGCTCTCAAGTGCGCTGACTTCAAGGGCATCATTGATGCTTGGAACTAATGAAAGGACTGAAATTCATACTCCTACTTCTCTTGCTGTCTTGTCCCTTTATGGGCAAGGCACAAGAGAAATATACTGCCCAGCTCAAGAAGCAAAATGCATCGGGTGCCGTTGTCGTGGTGCATCAGGATGCCGAACTTGAGGCTCTGGTGAACGGGGATGCTCAACCTGCTTCGTCTAACGTGTCGCAGGATGATGAGAAGACCGAGAAGACATCAGGTCCTCACACCAAGGTGGATGGCTACCGCATTCAAATCTATATGGCAGGTAATACCGCTCAGGACAAGACTACCGTCATGAACTGGGCACGCCGCTTCAAGAACAGCTTCTCAAACGTCAATGCTTACGTGTACTTCAACCCTCCTCATTGGGTGTGTGCAGTAGGCGACTATCGCACTCGCGAGGATGCTAACGTGATGCTTGAGCAGATTCGCTCAACCTCGCAGTTCAATAGCGCGCATATTGTAAGGAGTAAGGTTAACTTCTATTATTAGTGGCATCTGTCGGATGCTATTAACTCCCTAAGTTTCGCACCCTTTGGATGGCCGAAACTTAGGGAGTTAACTTTTGAAGGAGGTCAAGGGTGACTCCTTTAGTGATGATTAAATAATAAGTTGGTACGATTTTGTGTTGGTTTGCTGAGATATTTTGGAAATGTGACAAAAGAGCGATGCGGGCATCGTGACTGCGAAACAGTTTCAAAATAGCCAGCAAGACAATGCAAAGGCGTACCTACTTATTTTGTACCAAGTTATTTTTTTATCATCACTTAACTCCTTTCTTTTCTGAACTGCGTGGGCGACTGTCCCGTCTTCTTGTGGAAGAAGCGTGTGAAGTGGTTGGCATAGCCAAAGCCCAATGCTTCTGCCACATCGTTGATGCTGAGCTGCGGGTTGGCCAGTAATGACTTGGCACGCTCGATGGTTTTGTTGTGTATGTATTCTTGTGCCGTGATGTGCAGTTCTCTCTTCACCACATCGCCAAAGTAGTTGGACGAAAGATGAAATTGCTCGGAACACCATGCCACGGTTGGCTGTCCGTATTGTTGTGGCATCGGACTGCCTGGTGCCAGGTAAGTGTCGAGCAACGTGTCGAGGCGACGTATAAAGTCGCTTGACTTCTGGTTCTTCATGTCAAACTGACGCTCATAGAAGCGCTTGCAGTAGCTTAGTAGCTGGCCGATGCCTAAACGAATCATGTGGCTTGTCAGTTCATCGTCGGGGGCATGCAGCTCGGCATTGATGTTGGTGTAGCAGTTTATCATCACGCTGCGCTCGCTCTCCGTCAGTTCCAATGCTTCCGAGACGTGGTTGTCGAAGTAGTTGAACATATAGAAGTCGCGTCCTAAACCTGTGTTTGCAATCAGTTGGGGATGAAAGACCAGCATCCAGCCTTTGGGTTTGACCGAAGGCTCCAGGTTCATCGAAACCACCTCGCCAGGCTTCAGCGTGAACATGGTGCCGGGACGATAGCGTATGCAAGTGTCGTTCTTGACCAGTTCACCAAAGTTCACATCCATCAGCACCACACAGTACATGCCGAAATCTGTGGGTTCGAAGAGCGTGAGGTCGGCATCATCCAGTTGTGCCACGCTCACAAGAGGGTGCGTGGTGGGTTGGTGAAAGTACGCGTTGTATTGGTCTATGTTATGAACGGTAATATGTGACATGGTCGGTTATTTTGGTACAAAATTACATAAAAACTTTCTTTTATCGGTAATAATGGTATGTAAATGTGGTATATTATGGTGTATAATGTAAAAAAGGTAGAATAAAACGTGATATTGTTCGTTTACATTCGTTTTAGTTTTCGTATTTTTGCATCGCAATTTGAAAAACTTACATAAATAAATCTTAATATAACCTTAAAACAATTATTATGGCAGTTAAATTTTATCAAAGTGAGAATCAGGTGCCTTTGGAAATGCACAAGGTTCGTATGATTCAGAAGTTATCACTCTTGCCTGTAGAGGACCGTTTGAAGAAGATCCAGGAAGCAGGTAACAACACCTTCTTGCTCCAGAACAAGGACGTATATTTGGATATGCTCACCGACTCAGGTGTGAACTGTATGTCGGATAATCAGTTTGCTGCTTCTTTCCAGGCTGATGATTCTTATGCAGGTTCTGCTACCTTCCTTCGTGTAAAGCAGGCTATCAAGGACGTGTTCGGTTGCGATAACGTATTGCCCGTTCACCAGGGTCGTGCTGCCGAGAACATCCTTGCAGAGGCATACTGTGCTCCCGGTAAGGTGGCTATCATGAACTTCCATTTCACCACCACCAAGGCTCATGCTACCCGTTGCGGTGCTACTGTGGAGGAGTTGGTTCAGCCCAAGGGTCTTATCCCTCAGAGCAACGACCCCTTCAAGGGTGACTATGACCTGGAGTTGCTGAAGAACCGCATCGACGAGATAGGTAAGGACAATGTGGCTTACGTACGTGTTGAGGCAGGTACCAACCTGATTGGTGGTCAGCCCGTCAGCCTTGAGAATATGTTGGCTGTTACCGATATCTGCCACGATAAGGGTGTGAAGTCAGTTCTCGATGCATCTCTCTTGCAGGACAACATCTACTTCATGAAGACTCGCGAGGCTCGCTGCAAGTATATGGAGGTTGGCGAAATCTACAAGCTTCTGGCTGACCATTTCGACATCATCTACTTCTCTGCCCGCAAGCTCAGTTTCTCAAAGGGTGGTATCATCTGCTCAAAGGATGAGAAGTGGACTAAGGAACTCATGACCTTCATTCCTCTGTACGAGGGCTTCCTTACCTATGGTGGTATCGACGTTCGTACTATGGAGTCAATGGCCGTAGGTCTCTACGAGTCACTCGATATGGATTACATCTCACATGGTCCTGAGTTCATCAACTACCTGGCTAAGGAGTTGGATGCTTATGGTGTACCCGTTATCTTGCCTCCCGGTGGTCTGGGCTGTCACTTGAACGCAGGTGCATTTGTGCCCAACATGCCTCATAACCAGTATCCCGCAGCTGCCGTAGGTGCAGCCCTCTACATTGCTGGTGGTATTCGTGGTATGGAGCGTGGTACCGTGTCAGAGCAGCGTGAGCCCGATGGCACCGAGCGCTATGCAGAGCTTGAGTTGCAGCGTCTGGCTGTTCCCCGCCGTGTATATACCCTCTCTCAGCTCAAGTATGTAGCCGACCGTGTGAAGTGGTTGTGGGACAACCGCGAACTCATCGGTGGTCTGGAGTGGACCGAAGAGCCCGAGGTTCTTCGTTTCTTCTTCGGTCGCATGAAGGAGATCGGCTTCTGGCAGGAGAAGCTTGCTGAGAAGTTCCGCAGTGACTTCGGAGATAGCTTGTAACTCGGCGTAGCCAAGTTTGACGATAATATTAAAGAGAATGATGTTTCGGCATCATTCTCTTTTTTGCAAAAGAGAAAACATCGGTTTGATATCTTGCAGACTTGTTGCTCAGATATTATAAAAACGTCTGAAAAGTTTGGTCGTAAGAATTAAAAAATGTATCTTTGCAACATAAATAAACAATAGACCTAACTATAAATAATGGAAGACACGAATTTTGCAGCAAATGAGTGCCCTACAGAGGCCACGATGGATTCTCATTTCTCAGTTGACTGCGTTTTGGTCGGCTTTGACGGTGAGCATCTGTGTGTGTTGCTTGTTCGTCAGATTGGTGCTGAATTGCAGCAAGGCGAGATAGAGTTTAAGTTACCTGGCAGCCTACTTTTCAGAAATGAAGAATTTGATCATGCCGCCAGCCGTGTGGTTACCGAACTCACCGGACTTAAGAATGTACCTCTGCATCAGTTTCACACCTTTGGCTCGCCCAACCGCATTCATCAGCCCAAGGATCTGAAGTGGATGACCGACTATTACAGTCTGCATACCTCGGTAGAGCGCGTCATCTCGGTGGCTTACACCACTTTGCTCAAGATAGAGCGCCGACATTTGCGTCTGAGTGAGAAATACGAGGCATGCTGGGTGCCTGTCAACGAGGTGGGTAATCTGGCATTCGACCATAACGACATTCTCAATGCGGCTTTACTCTACATCCGCAACCAGGCTTCCATTCAGGTTGACATCGTGTTCCGGCTCCTTCCGCGCAAGTTCACGGCGGCTCAGCTCCGTTGTTTGTTCACGGTCATCTACAACCAGGAGTTCGACATACGCAACTTCCATAAGCGCATAGCCAAGATGGATTATGTGGTACCACTTGACGAGAAGGAGACCAACGTGGCACACCGTGCGGCAAGATACTACAAGTTTGATAGTCATGCCAAGAGTCTCAAGCATTCAAGTAGCGATTCAAACCAATAGGTGGGTGCTCCGTTATTTCGTCAGGGGGTAGGGTAGTAACCCTGCGAGAAACATTTTTTTGCAACATATTACAAATATACAACAATAAAACAATAACAAAACGATGAACTATTTATTAGGTTATGACATAGGCACCTCTTCAGTGAAGGCAAGCCTTGTAGAGATCGAGAGTGGCAAGTGTGCAGCATCAACTTTCTTCCCCGAGAGCGAAGCTCCCATCATTGCCAAGCAGGCAGGTTGGGCAGAGCAGGAGCCCGAGAGTTGGTGGAAGTGTCTTTGTCAGGCTACCCAGAAGGTGTTGGCCGACACCGGTGCAAAGGGTGAGGATGTAAAGGCCATCGGTATCAGCTATCAGATGCACGGTTTGGTATGTGTTGACAAGGATGGTAAGGCTCTTCGTCCCAGCATCATCTGGTGTGACGGTCGCGCCGTTCCTTATGGCAACGCTGCCTTCGATGCCATCGGTGGTGAGCAGTGCCTGAGCCATTTGCTTAACTCGCCCGGTAACTTCACCGCTGCTAAGCTGGCTTGGGTGAAGGAGAACGAGCCTGAACTCTTTGCCAAGATTCACAAGGTAATGCTTCCTGGCGACTACATTGCCATGAAGTTGAGCGGTGGCGACATGAAGACTACCGTAAGCGGTCTGTCTGAGGGTATGTTCTGGGACTTCAAGAACAACGAGGTTAGCAAGGACGTGATGAACCACTTCGGTTTCTCAAACGACCTTATCTGCGAAATCGTTCCCACCTTCTCTGTACAGAGCACCGTGTGCGAGGCTGTGGCTGCCGAACTGGGATTGGCTGCTGGTACTCCTATCAGCTACCGTGGTGGTGACCAGCCCAACAATGCTTTGTCGCTTAACGTGATGGAGCCCGGTGAGATTGCTGCTACTGGCGGTACTTCTGGTGTGGTTTATGGTGTTCTGGGTGAGGTCAACTACGACAAGTTGTCGCGCGTCAATACCTTCGCACATGTCAATCACAACCAGCCCGATACTCGTCTGGGTGTGCTGCTTTGCATCAACGGTACGGGTATTCTCAACGCCTGGATGAAGCGTACCGTGGCTCCCGAGGGCATCGGCTATGCTGATATGAACGACCTCGCTGAGAGTGTTCCCGTAGGTGCTGAGGGTTTGAGCATCATCCCCTTCGGTAATGGTGCTGAGCGTGTGTTGCAGAACCAGAACCCCGGTGCAAGCGTTAGCGGCATCAACTTCAACATCCACACCAAGGCTCACATGCTGCGTGCTGCCCAGGAGGGTATCGCCTTCTCATTCGCCTATGGTATGGACATCATGGCTAAGATGGGCATGGACATCAAGACCATCAAGGCTGGTCACGCTAACCTCTTCCTCAGTCCCTTGTTCCGTCGCACCTTGGCAAGCGTAACTGGCGCTACCATCGAGCTTTACGAGACTGATGGTGCTGTGGGTGCTGCTAAGGGTGCTGGTATCGGTGCCGGTATCTATCAGGACAACAACGAGGCATTCTCTACCCTCAAGCACATGGCTACCGTGAAGCCTGAGGCTGACTGCGAACCCTACAAGCAGGCTTACCGTCTGTGGGTTGAGCGTCTGGAAAGCAAGTAATACTTTTTATTACAGACATTACAACTGGGTGTTCTCGTATGAGGGCACCCAGTTTTTTTTCACTTATTTATTTACGATTTGACAATTTACTATTTCAGATTTATTCGGTTATTTTGGATATTGCGTTATTTGTACTAAGCACGGAGTACTTCACCCGAAGCATCCCCCACAATTCCCCTTTGGTGCTGCAAGGAAGAGATATCCGTTGAACCTGCTGTTGTCAGCATACTGGCAAATAAGAAACAGTTGTGTTGTTCTGTTAACTTCTTGAACGATAGTGCAAACTTCCTTTAACTTCTTTCGCGATACCTCCTTCAGCTCGACCTCTTTGCTCAGTATGGCGACGTCTATGTCACCACCGAAGATGGCTCGTATGGCGAAAAGGGAGCGTTGACTTCCTTTGCCTATATGATGATATAGGTACACAAAAAAATGGGGCAAACCTTGCAGCTTGCCCCATGTGTATGTGGATGAAGAGCCGTGCAGGCTCTTCATGTGTGTGGTTCCTTACTCGCAGATAATCAAGGCTGCGCCATTCTTGGGAACGTTCAGCTTGAACTGGTTCTTCTTTACCTTTACCTGGTTTACGCTACCTTGCAACTTGGCATCATCGGTGTAGGCTGTAACCTCAGTGGTATTGGTGGGCAGTGTGATGGTCTGTGTCAAGGCAGCGTCTGCTGCGTTGATGGCAGCCACATACCACTTGCCTGCACTCTGACGAGCCATGATGAGGTACTTGCCAGGGTAGCCGTCGATGAACTTCACATCCTGCCACATCACGGGCACCTTCTTCATGAAGTCGATGGCCCATGCGGGAGCATCCGTAATGTTGTTGGGTGCCACGGCAAAGTTCTGTACGGGGGTCTGGAACAATACGGCGGTAGCCAGGGCATATACGTCGCTGGTCTTACGAGTGGTACCACGGTCGTTGCCCTTTGAGTAGCGCTTGTTGAGTGCAGAGCCACCAAAGTCCATGTTACCTACTGCGTTACGCAGAACGGGGTGAATGGTACCTGCAAGAGCCTCGATGTCATTGTCGTTCTGACCAAATGCCAGGTTCTCGCTGGCACGTACAGCCTCGCAAGAGATGAAGTTGGGATACATACGCTCCCATCCGCGCTGCAGGGTACAGCCGTGGAAGATGATCATCAGACCGAAGTCGTTGGCATCGCTGAGTATGTCCTCATACATCTGCATGGTCTGCTGCTTGTCGCTACCTACGAAGTCAATCTTCAAGCCCTTGATGCCAGCCTTCTGCAACCATGCCATCTCCTTGCGACGGTCAATCTGACGGTGCATCTTGCCGCGTGGACCCTGGGGAGCATCGTTCCAGTAGCCGTTTGAGTTATACCACAAGAAGAGATTCACACCCTTGCTCTGTGCATACTTCGAGAGTTCCTCCATACGCTCGTAGCCGATGTTGCTGTCCCAGAGGGCATCGATGAGCAAGTACTCCCAACCCATGTTGGCAGCAAAGTCGATGTACTCCTTCTGCTCATTGTAGTTACAGCTGGCATCCATACGGATAATCCAGCTCCATGCCGAACGACCATACTTATAGTCATACTTTGCCTCGTACTGGGGCTTTACAAGGTCCCACTGGATGGTGGTCTCTGCCAGAGGTGCCAAGGTGCGGCCCACGGTGATGGTGCGCCATGGAGTATCGCCGGGAAGCATGATGCCGGGAGCAGTGCTGCCCACGCCACCAAACTCAGTCATCTCAGGATAGGCAATGCCATAGCTGTTGGCACTGGTGCTCTCAATGCGGCTACCGCAGTAGTTGCCACCTACGTTGGTCTCGCTCAGCATTACCCAGATGTTGGGCTGAGTGCCCATCATACGGTTGCTCATGGGTGTCAGCTTGAACATGGCAGGGAAGGTGAAGCCACGGCCATGACCATTCTTGCCCATAGGAGCATCATACTCATAGAATGTCTCGTAGCTGGGTGCTGTGCGTGCAAAACCCGTCTGAGGGGTCATGGCAGGGCAGATGAATGTGGTGGTTCCCTCGGGGAATGTATAGCGCGTAGCCTCCTGCTCTACGAGGCAAGCCAGACGGTCGCCACCACGACCCTTGAGAGCCTTGATGACATACTTGAATGCCACGTTGTTGTCGTCCACGTGCATCACCACGTCGATAGCGTCGTAGCTGTTGTCTCCACGCTTTGCCTGGAAACTATAGGTTGCCTCATTGGCGGTATAGCTGATGTTTGCCTTCTTGGTCTGGGGTAGTGAGTATTTCTCACTTACGCTTTTTATCTCACTCATCTTGTTGAGCGTCAAACCCTTTGTGTAGTCGCCAATGCTTGTGCGGACTCCCAGGGGTGACTTGCAGATTACAGTGTCGTTGTCAAGCACTACGCTGTAGTTGGCCACTCCATTCTCACAACCCACGTTAACCTTCAATTTTCCGTTGGGACTTGCAATCTCCTGTGCCTGCATGCTTGTGCAAGCGCCTGCCAGTATCATGGCAGTTAAGAATTTGTTCATTTTTGTCTTTGTTATTTTAGTTAGTTATTTGCTGATTCTCTGCAAAGATAATAAAAAAAAGTGCGTATTGCAAATTTATGCGCATAATCTCTGCATATTCGCCCTAAAATGGTCGTTTTGATGCGTATAAGTGTCAATTCCGGTGCCCAAGTTTTGACATCTTGATTGTAGCGTCTGGCTGCTATTGTCGTATGTTTTTTCGCCTTTTACTTGCTCGAATCACAAATATTGTGTTAATTTGCAATTGTTTTAGTAGGGTTTGTAATAGTGAAAAAATAAATTCCGAAAGATTTGGTATGTATTTATGATATAGTTTTGTGCTGATATGAAGGAGTATAGCGGGCTATATGGCTGAATAACAGTGCGAAAATAACCAAAAAGACAACCAAAGCTGAAAGAAACACCATGCTAAGAACTTAAGTAAGTAATTCTTCAGTTTATGACAGATTCATCTTTTTACAACGTGCAATTGGACGAGCGCGCGCAGCGTGTGCTCGATTATCTTGAGGCTCATTCCATACCTTATTCCCTTTACACGCATCCCGAAGGCAAGACCATAGAGGAGGCTAAGCGTTGGTGGCGTGATGATGGCAGCGTTCATTGCAAGAACATCTTTCTTCGCAACCATAAAGGCAACCGTCACTATCTGGTGTGCTTTCATTGCGATCACGACCTTGCCATTCACGACCTTGAGCATCGTCTTAAGGAGGCGCTCGTGCAGCGTGGACTGCCAGCACCTGGCAAACTGTCGTTTGCCTCTCCCGAGCGTATGATGCGCTATCTGGGTCTTGAGCCTGGTTCGGTTTCTCCCTTTGGCCTTATCAACGACGAGGAGCACCACGTGCATCTTTTCCTCGACGAGTCGTTACAGCAAGCCAGTTCCCTGAGCTTTCATCCCAACGATTGCCGTGGAACGGTAGTCATCACCCACGATGACTTCGAGAAGTATCTCTCCTGCGTATCAAACACTTACGAATACATCAAGCTGTATTAACTAATGTTTTACGATGCACATATGGGTTGGCGCGATAATTTTGCTGGAACTTTTTTTTGAAAATATTTGCAAAACGCATAAAAATTTCGTATCTTTGCAGATGGAAGGATAAAGCGGATTTCCTTCGTTTTTCCTCCTATCAGCCTCTAATCATCACCCTATCTTCGCACAATTGGCTTACGTCTGGCTTACGTGTTTTTACGTAAGCCAGACGTAAGCAAACCGTGTTCAACCCGAGTGCAACCCGAAGGATGCCCGAAGTATTCTTGTATGGAATGCATTATCAAATAGCATTAAAGCAGAATAATTTACAAACAAAAACAGGGGTAAGCTTTTATGTGCTTTGCACTATTGCTCTTTTGATAGATAAAGAGCGATTATCTTAAAGCAATATAGCCGCTTTCATCTATCATTCTTGTCCCTGACTTTGTGAATAGAAATTCATAAAACTTGTACGCCTTGCTATCAGGATTTTCGGTTTCTCTTATTGCTGCATAGATGCTTGATATAAAAGGATATGACCCATTTTTCAAGGTCTCTTTACTTGGTTTTACTCCATTTATTGAAAGCATATCCACCTTTAACAAATCACGAACCATAGCCGTACAATAGAAAAATGGCGTGTAAGCGATGCCGTATTCATCGTTTTCTATCTGCCGATATGGGGAAATCATTTGCGACCCTATGGTTTCTGGCCAATATTCACCATCAATCATAGTAAGGCCATTCATTACCATGGTTTCCATTTTTTCCTGACTTCCAGAATCTGCATCTCTGATGTAGGGTGTAATAATATGGTCAACACCTCCCACTTCTTTCCAATTGGTTATCTCGCCTGTGTATATTTTTTGAACTTGTTCTACTGTCAGGTTCTTTACGGGATTCTTCGGGCTAACGACAAATACAAGAGCATCTATTGCTAATGGTGCCGTCTTTAGTGCTACACCTTTCTCCGAGGCAAGCTGCTGTTCATTTCTCGATATGTCTCGACTGGCTATGATAACATCTGTTTCACCATTGATTAGATTGACATAAGCCCCATGAGTACCATTACATGAATTCTTTTCATAATATTCCTTACTTGTGATTTTAATATCACTTTTCCAGTAATCGGGCCTGATAATATAAGTACAGCTACCCATCCAGTCTTCTTCCCACTTATAAGGAATACTCAGAAGATTGTATGCCACTATATCTCTTACGGGTCGTGTACTGGTAGAACAGTCTGTTCGTGGCCATTTCTCGAATGTAAGATTCTTAAAATCATCGAAATCCATATTTTCCTCATCGCATGAATTGAAAGATGCAAGAATGAGTACACTAGCAAATATACAAAGTTTCTTCATTATAATTCTTGTGGTTTGTTGTGGTTTCTTGTTGAAGGGCAATAGTGTGATTTGCCTCCAGTATTTGCTTTTTGTCGCCATATTCGTAAATTAAGCGGCTATCGCAATGTATATGGTAATTGAAAAGTGTACCACTTAGTAATTGAAAAGTGTACCACCTTCCAATTGCGTTGCAAAAGTACATTTAATTGAGTAAACTTGCAAATAAGATTCTAAGAAACATGTTTATTTGGCATTAAATTTTCT
>JAZLKL010000181.1:0-69090 GCA_045597585.1 Bacteroidaceae bacterium
GTAACATCGCAAAGGGAATCCCATATTGAAGGAAACACACCAAGCCACAGAAAGCAAAGATGTTGACAGAAAGAACCATTTGCCGATAACACCACAAGAACACTCTGCAAGCCTTTAGGAGGACTTTTCGTCGAAGGACAAAAGTAGAGGGCGGGGGGAGAGTACTTAACTTTGCGTTGGCCCAGAAAATACCAACATTGAACCAGAAAGCCTTAAAAACAAAAAGAGAGTTTCTTTGGAAACTCTCTTTTATATTAAGGTTTTGAGCCACCAGGGGGACTCGAACCCCCGACCCACGCATTACGAATGCGTTGCTCTACCAACTGAGCCATGGTGGCATCAATCTCAAATGCGAATGCAAAGGTACAAAAAATATGTAAAATAACCACAAGCATTACGAATAATTTTTCCGAAAAAATCAAAAATACTTTATTTGCCTTGGCACATGACTATGTTTTATGTATCTTTGTCATATGAAAAAGCTATCTTTTGTATTCCTGTTATGTTTCTGTACGCTTGCATCTTATGCACAGCGTAGTGTGTTAGACCTGAGTGGCAAGTGGCAATTTGCCACAGATGCCGACGAAAAGATGTCGCCTGCCTCTTCCCTGACCGATGTCATTGAACTTCCGGGTTCCATGCTACAACGAGCCAAAGGTCTCAAACCTTCCGTCAGCACGGTATGGACCGGTTCGCTGTACGACAGTTCGTATTTCTTCAATCCTTATATGAAGAAGTACCAAACCGAAGACAACTTCAAGCTTCCCTTCTTCCTCACCCCCGGCTATCACTATGTTGGCACGGCATGGTACAAGAAGACCATCACCATCCCCCCCTCTTTCCAAGGCAAGCGTATCGTGCTCTATCTGGAGCGCCCCCACATCACCACCACGCTCTACGTCAACCAAAGGGAGGTGGGCAGTCAGAACTCACTCTCGGTGGCACATGAGTATGATGTCACCGACTTCGTTACCCCTTGCGAAGGTGCAGAGATATGCATCAAGGTCAACAACGATGCCGACAAGGTGGGCGTAGGCAAGGACTCGCATAGCGTAAGCGACCAGACGCAAGGCAACTGGAACGGTATGGTAGGCAAGATGGAGCTACGCGCCCTGCCCAAGCTCGAGATCACGCATGTCGATGTCTTCCCCGACGTAAAGAACCACAGTCTCCAGATAAAGGTCGATTTCGTCAACCATACCGCTTCATCCGTCCAAGATAAGGATTCTCATAGCAAGACTGACAAGACATTCATGGAGAAATCTTCCCAGGGTAAGGCCAACAAAGCCAAGGCTTCCAAGGGTAAGGCCAGCAAGGGCATCGGCAGCGACTTCAGCTACCACCTTATGTGCTACACCGACTGCAAGACCTTCGACGAGGTGGCCGACAAGCAGACTACCGACCACGACATCTCGCTCTCATTCACCATGAAGGCTCGCAAGGAGGTGCTTACTTGGGACGAGTTTCACCCCCATCTCTATCACATGAACGTGGTGCTCTCCAACCAGGCTGGCCTCCATGACACCCTGCGTGTCACCTTTGGCATGCGAAACATCGACACCCAGGGCAAGGACATCGTGGTGAATGGCAGGATGACCATGATGCGCGGAACCGTAGAGAACTGCTGCTTCCCGCTCACGGGCTATCCCCCCACCGACAAGGCATCATGGCTGAGCATCTTCCGCAAGTGTAAGGCATACGGCTTGAACCACATGCGTTTCCATTCATACTGTCCACCCGAGGCAGCCTTCCAGGCAGCCGACGAACTGGGTTTCTACCTGCAACCCGAAGGTCCTTCTTGGCCTAACCACGGCATCAAGTTGGGTAATGGCATGATGATCGACAAATACCTCATGGAGGAGACACAGCGCATGGTGCAGCAATACGGCAACCACCCCTCATTCGCCATGCTGAGTTGCGGCAACGAGCCTGCCGGCGCCTGGGTGAAGTGGGTGAGCCAGTTTGTCGATTACTGGCGTGCCACCGACAACCGCCGCATCTACACGGGTGCCTCCGTGGGTGGCAGTTGGGCATGGCAACCCAAGAACCAGTACCATGTTAAGGCAGGTGCACGTGGCTTGGCATCATGGCTCAAGGCCGAACCTTCGTCGGATGACGACTTCCGTGCCAACATCGACACCGTGAGCCAACCCTTCATCAGCCATGAGACAGGGCAATGGTGTGCCTTCCCCGACTTCGATGAGATTTCCCAGTACACGGGTGTCTATAAAGCTCGTAACTTCGAGATATTCAGCGATATACTTACCGACAACGGTATGGCAGACAAGGCCCGCAACTTCCTGCTCTCCAGTGGTAAGCTGCAGGTGCTGTGCTACAAGTATGAGATGGAGAAGACCTTGCGCACCCCTCACTATGCCGGTTTCCAGCTCTTGGGATTGAACGACTACAGCGGACAGGGAACGGCCTTGGTAGGTCCCCTCAACGTGCTTTGGAGGGAGAAGGGCTACGTTGACTCGCTCTACTGGCGCGAGTTCTGCGCCCCCATCACCGTGCTCGCCCGTCTGCCCAAGTTCACCTTTGTGAGCGGTGAGCAGATACCCTATGCCATCGAGGTGGCCAACTATGGCGAGAACATGATTACGTCCACCAAGGCGCGTGTGCAGATTCTCGACAAGGACAGCAACATCGTGGCTCAGAATCTGTTTGGCGGAGACAACATCGCCATGGGTGGCTGTCAACCCTTGGGAGCCTACACCCTGACGCTCAACGTGACCGAACCCACGCAATACATCATGCAGGCAGAGCTTTTCGGTGAGGTTGACGGCAAGGACATCTCCGTGGTGAACCATTGGAATCTCTGGGTGTATCCCCGTCATACAGCCGAGGAGATGATACAGTTGCAGAGCTCTATCAAGAACCTCTATGTCTGCCAGGGTGCCCTCGACGACAAGGCTGTCAAGGTGCTTGGCAAAGGCGGTACGGTGCTGGTGCTGGCAGGTGACAAGCTGACCTACGGTCGTGGCATCTCACAGCAGTTCACCCCCGTCTTCTGGAACACCTCCTGGTTCAAGATGAAGCCCCCTCACACCACCGGTATGTACATCGAGAAGGAGCATCCTCTCTTCAGGTATTTCCCCACCGACGACTTCAGCGACATGCAATGGTGGGCGTTGATGAACCGTCAGCCCGTGATGCTGATGGACCAGTTGCCCTCTCAGCTGCAACCCATGGTGCAACCCATCGACACCTGGTTCCTGAGTCGCAAGCTCGGCATGCTCTTCGAGGGCAAGGTGAGCAAGGGTAGGGTGCTTGTCAGCACTATGCCATTCGATGTGGCGTCCAGCACTCCCACCATACTCCAGATGTCGTATGCCTTGCTGAGCTACATGGCAAGCGCGGAGTTTGCACCCACCGTGCAACTCACGCCCGACCACATCAATGCTCTCTTCACCGAGAAGACTCCCGACGTAAACATGTTCACCAACGACTCTCCCGACGAGCTGAAGAAGAATATTAGATAGACCACCCCTCACAGACCCACATCACAGCCCCCCAGCCCCCTCGAGGGCTGAGGGTCTTTATATCACCTTCAGTTTAACCATAATAGTGGCCTTGTAGGTTTTGATGCCCACCTTGTGATAGACGGCTTGCTTGAGGGTGTAGGTCTTGCCCGCAGTGAGACGATTAGGATATTGCCCCACCTTGCACTGGTAATCGGTCGTGGAGAGCTCAGCATACATGGCCGCATTGCTGTCGTAGCCACATACATTGCCCGAAGTGGTGAACCAATGCCCCAGCACGGTGGCGCTGGAGGTAGATGTGGTGGTGTTGCTCGTCACGCTGCCATTGCTGCCCACAGCTACAAAACGAGGATTGGCCGAGGCATTACACTTCAAACTGTGCAACTGTTCGGTGGTAAGACCGAGTGCTTCGCTTATGGCATCGGTATCGTACTGTACATAGACAGCCGAGTAGTCGTTGGCACGTGCCAGGGTAGCCTCCACGGTGACGGTAGTGTCGCGACGCTCATAGTCGGCAGGGAAGTCGGCCTCTGTGAAGACACGCTTGCTGGCAGCAGGACGCGTACCCTCGAAGTGAACGCGATAAGGCCATTGCTCATCGTTGGTAGAGGGGGCTGCATTATAGCGATCCCACTCATGATGCCACCACACGGTGGGCGCACCCATCACCACCAACCACATACGCTTGGCACCCTCAGGAAGCCTATAGCTGAGCGTGGCCTCTGCGTCACTCTGCATGTCGCCATACTGCGTGGAGCCATCGTCCATAAGGGTGACAAGTCCCCATCGCCATCCGGCACGGTTCTTATACACACTCTTGTAGCCCGACTCGCCAGGCAAGCCCTTAAAGCTGACCTTGACGGTAGTACCTGAGGCAGGCATCTTGAGTTCGGTAATGTTATAGCCATAGTTCTGCGGACAATACTTGGCATCGGGTTGAAACCACTCCACGCCATCCACCTCTGTGGATTGCAGACGGTAGGGATGGGCTCCTATACGATGCTGGGCATAGGAATGCACCTCGTCGATGTCCCACGTACACATGTGGGCAAAACAGTCGTACATAAGCTTTGAGAAATCGTCCTGACTGAGGTTCTGCAGACGACGTATGGCATCGACAGGGTCTTCGGGACGCTTGCACTCACGCCAGATACGGCCGATGAAGTCCTGTCCGAACACCTGACAGAGGTAATCCTGGTAGTAGCAGTTGTTGTAGCGTGCATCCTCGTGCAGCAGGTTGAGATGACAGGTATTCATGTATCCTTCAAAGTATTCTCCGTCAGTAAACTGACGTTCGGGATATACCTTGTAAGCCTGCCAGTTGGCACAATCCTCCCAGAAGCAGTTGTCACCGGCTCCGTTGGATGCAAAGCCCCAGCCAAAGCCACCCATGCCCTTGGAGGCATTGTCCACCCCGGTAAGGAACTGGAAGGTGTGCCCCACCTCATGCGCCACGGTATGTCCGCCACGAGCCTGATAGGCCGACTTGGAGAGGTTGAGTGTACCCACAGCATTGTCCTCACCACTGCCACTGGCCACCCAGTCGCCCGTCTTGTACATACGCATCACAATCTTATAGTTGTCGGTGCCCTTGCTCTTGCCGGGGGTAAGGAAACCAAGCTTGTTGACATACACATCCCACGCCTTCTCGGCACGTTCGAGGATGTAGTTCTTGTCGAAGGTCACGCCATCCTCCCAGAACACCACGAAATGCTCGCTCTCCTGCGAACGCTCAAAGCACCACTGACTGGTGGGCTTGGTGAAGTCGCAGTTCATGGACGAGGGCTTGAAGAGGTAGCGTCCAGGGTCGGTGAACATAAACACGCCGGGGGTGGAGGTAAGATAGCTGATGGACTTCACGCCAGAGGCGCCATCGGGCTTGCGCAACGTCATGCGCGACTCGCCCAGCTCGATGGTGTCGTAAGCAGCAATGGGATATACCTTGTTGGGAGTGAAGCGGTTGTCGTAACGATACCAGATGGTGTCGGGACGTGTGACCTGTGCCGTGGCACTACCAGCCATAGCCAGGAAAAGGGCAGAGAAAAGCATCTTCTTCATCGTCTCTGAATCTTTAGGGTGGATACTCCGTCGGTAATCACATAGGTGCCAGGGGCAAGGTCGTCCATGCTGACGCTGGACACCTGGTGAAGCGTGCGCACCACCTTGCCGTCAAGGCTCAGCACACACACCAGGCTTCGTACGGCTCCCAGGGTGATGACGTTGCCTTGCAAACACATCTGGGGGGCGGAGGTGACCTGCTCCACGGCATCCACGGTGTTCTTCTCGCCAGCATAGTCAGTCTTGCTGTACGCAAAGCACTTGACGTTAGCAAACTCATACTGGATACCGTTGAGCGTGAAGGAGCCATCGCCATTCATGACGAGTTTGGGGGGCTCATCACCGTCAATACGGACGTACACTCGCGTGCCTACCTTGTCGTTAAGTGTAAACACAATACTCTTGGCTGATGCCAAAGTGGCAGAGAGGAATAGCCACAAGACCATCCTCATGCCGTGCACACGGCACACACCGTGCCTGCGCAATAGATGTTTGAATGATTGGGGTTTCATTGTTATGGGGGAGTTAAGAATTATTGGCGGTATTTCGGAATCACGGTATTCCGGTATCAAGGGGCTTGATGGTTATCCAGCATTACGGTATGCCGGACTTCCTCGGTGATCCTTTTCACCGCTTTCTGTATCATATCGTGGGTGCCGCTGCCATCGTTGACATACGCCACCACCATACGGGCATACTGGATGGCATCACGAAGGGCATCCGTTTTCTCCGCGCGGCTGTTTGCCTCTTCAAGAAGGGGCAGGAGCTCGTGCAGGTCTTCGGGTTCTGCCAGATTGCCAGGGCGCATGGAGTTGAGCGCCACATTGAGCGAAGAGGCAACCTGCATGACCTCACGGGCAGAAGCTGCACGGTTGGCATGTACCACCTGGGCATGTTGCCATTGCTCCAGGAAACGCGCATAGCCATGTGGAGCCCAGGGACTGTGCTCAGGCACCTTGACCACCATCTGCTGCCACGTCAGCTGTTCGTCGTGACGCTGTGCAGCGGTCTCCAAAGCCACGTCGAGCATCTGACGGTTAAGGACAAGCTGCTCCTTCTCGCTGGTAGCGGCTCCACCTAACACTTTCAGACGAAGATAGTGCGTGGAAAGCTGTGTAAGGTAGTAGTCGGGTTGAAGCACTACGGTATGCGGGGCAGGGACGTCGTGACGCATGGAAGCCCCCGTGTAGTCGTAGAGCGAGAGCGAATAGAGAGGGCCACCTGTGCCGTCCTGCTCCTCGTGGGCATTGCTGACCGAGAGGTTGGAGAGGTCGGGCAATACGTTGAAGTCGGCCTCCTGCCACGTATGCACATCGGGCGTAGCCATGACCAGAGGACCATACATGACCGTGGCCAACCAGGAGGGTGCAAAGGACGCCTGCGGATTGTCGTCGGTGGCAGCCACGTCCATCTTGTCAGGACCGAAGTCGAGGTGGGTGCTGTAGGCAAGATGTATCTTCACCTTGTCGCCATCACTCCATTCACGCTCGGGAATCTCATAGTACGAACAGGGCATCAGTTCGTCGGGCAACGGCTTGTGCTTGCCAGCCTTGTCGTCGGCCCAACGGGTGCGAGCAATGATTTTATCATTGAGAGAGACATATTTGTAGGCCGTGGCCCAATAGGGGATGCGAAGCTTGAGCGCAAAGCGCGACTTACGGCCAGCCACCTTATGCCGAACGCTGATAGTGACATCGCTGGCCGGCCAAGAGCACGACTGTGAGATGAAGACATCCTGCTCGCGCCAGTAAGCCTCGGTAGGCATGTACTGGGCAACCCACAAGGTGCGGTCGTTTGCAAAGTAGGTGGCCTCCTGATACTTCACGTGGTTCTCTGCACCCGTACCCCCGCAGCACGACGACTGAGGCGTCTCGTTGCCGAAAGGCTTGCGGGCATTCAACCCAACGGCATACTGGTAGGTGCAGGCATAGTGCTCAGGGTTGAGCGAACCTACAATCTGGTTCATCAGCACACGCTCGTAATAGTCCATGTAACGGGCATCGTCGGGATGGTAGGCGTAGAGGTCCTTGGTAAGCTTGGCAAGGTTGTAGGCGCAGCACGTCTCGTTGAGGTCGGGATTGGGATGCGTCTTGTGGTTCCTGCTCATCACGTTGGTGTTCATCGCCGTCATCTGCGAATAGGGCTGTCGGAACATCTCACCATTGCCCACACCACCCATGGCATAGACATAGCGCCCCTGCAGCATGTGCCAGAAATGGTGTGCCACATTATAAAAATAGGCATCGCCGCCTGCCTGGAAGGTGTGCAGCGCACCCGTGATCATGGGGATGTGCTGATTGGCGTGCCGTGTGCGCACATCGTCGATGTGACGTGAGAGGGGCAGAAAGAAGGCAGGCGACTCGAAATAGGTGGAGGCCTGGAGCAGGTGCTCACGCTCGGTAGGATCGCCCGTGAGGGTGCTTAGACGAGCCAGCGACTCCTGCATGCCACCCACCTCGCCGACGATGTACATGTTCCACATCTCGTAGCGATTGCCCGGACGTGTGCGACGCTCCTGCTGCGTACCCTCGCTCTGTACGAAGGTACGGTAGTGAAGGCGGTTCCACACCCATAAACCCATATCCTTGGCTATGAGCAAGGCTTTGTCGGCCACCTCCTTGTCGTCCACGTTGAGGGCGATGTCGATAAGTCCTGCCAACTGCTTATGGATGGTGTAGTAGGGTGCCCATACCCAATCCTCATTGTTGTACGCACGGTAGCACTCAATAAGCGCAGGATGGGCGGCGGGGATGGCATTCATATAGCCATACCCGTAGTGCGCATAGTCCTTCTTGTACTGGTCAAAGTCCGTCCATTTTCCCTTCATGGCAAGCAACTCCTCCTCGGGGGCATAATCGCGTGCCTCGCGATAGCGACCCAGGGCTTCGTCGAACACAAAGGTTCGCTCCTGACATTCGCGCATGGCATTCACCATACAGCGTATTGTACTAAGAAGCTGCGACTTATGGTTGTCAGGCTCATCCGTTTCTGTAGCATAGGCAAAAGCCAGGGCAGAGAGATAATGCCCCGTGCCATGACCCTTGAGTTTAGTAGTGGGCGAGTCCCATCCATCGGCCACGGGATAGCCCTCGGTTGAGAGTCCGTAAGTGTCGCGATAGTTGTAGAGCATCTGTCGGTAGTCGATGCACAGCAGAGCCTCTACATCGAGCTTGCGGTTGTGGGTGAGTCGGTTCTCGCCCGTAAGACGCACATCCGACAAGGGGAGAGGATGAGCCACGGGAACGGGGGAAGGCGCAGGCGCAGAGTCCACCACGCTGACGTGAGCCACCACGGGGTAGCCCTGCTCGGTGGCATTGTCGCCGGTGACAAAGCCCTGCACGGTGTATTGTCTGCCCACGGCAAATTCGGCTTGACTGCGCTCGGTACTGGTGGAGGTATTTGTCCAACGCACCTGTCGCCATTCGCGAAGACCGTCGGAATAGGTCACCCATACCTGGAAGGGTAGGAGTGGTGCATTGCCTTGCGGACAATCAACGTGTACGGGTTGTATGCTAGCTATGGTGCGCCATTTCTTTTCCGCCTTGCCTTTAGGCGTAGGCATAGCAGCCGCCACGATGGGGCATAAGGCACTCCAGCAGGCAAGGGTAAAAAGCAGTAGTTTGTTTTTCATTGGTTGGTTAACTTCGTTAGTTCACAGTTCACAGTTCATAGTTGTCTGTGCTTTGTGGACAGATAAGAAAGGGAATTTCGAGTTCTATCATTTTTGCGGGTCGATATAATCTATGAACGCACTTTTGCTGGAGGCAAAAGTGCGTCATGACATTATGAATCAACCTAAACAATTAGAACAAAGTAAGTTGCTCGGGTATGTCGGCATTCTTCTTCTTGGAACGAGGCTTGTGAACGGGTGCAGGCTCGGGAGCAGCCACGGGAGCCTCCTCCACAGGTTGAGCCACCTTTACCTCGGGTTCGGGCTGTGCCACTACCTCCTGCTGCACAATGGCTTCGGGTTGCGGCTGTGCGTTCAGGTTAGCATTATTGGCATTATTGGCATTCATGATTTCCTGCCAACGGTTGCTGCGGTTGGTCTTGGCCTGTCCGAGAAGACCTACACGGATGATGTAGCCATGACGGCGGTTGGTATAAACATCGCCTGGCTTCAGTGTGATATTGCTATGAAAGGAACTGTACTTCATGCCCATCTTCTCTTCGCCCATGATGTCGAAAATAGCCTTGGGTGAGCCAAAATAATAGTGCTGACCCTCCATCTCAAGATGAAATATCTTGGTTCTTGCTTGTCTCATGATGATTGGTATAATTTAAGATTTATATCTATTATTTACCTGATTTTATAAATTTGGCAACAAAGTTAAAAAAAAATCTTTGTTTTGACAACACAATTTAACATTATTTTGTAATTTTGTCATCGTCAATCGAAATTACGTATGTACGACATAAACGAAAGAGCAGAAAGAGTATTTGCTGCCATGCAAAGCCGTTGCAGCGAGAAGGACATGCTTCGCTTGCGCGAAGCCTTTGATCTGGCCAAGGAAGCCCACAGTAACCAACAGCGCAAAAGTGGGGAACCCTACATCATCCACCCCATCGCGGTGGCACAGATTGCCTCGGAGGAGATGCGCCTGGATGCCAACTGTGTCATCACGGCTTTTCTGCATGATGTAGTGGAGGACACCGACTACACGCTTGAGGACATACGACTGCGCTTCGGCGACGACGTGGCCTTCCTGGTAGATGTGGTCACCAAGAAGAAGAAAGACCACTATGACACCACCAAGCAGGTGGACAACTACCGACAGTTGCTGAACTCCCTGCACTTTGACATCCGTGCCCTGATGGTGAAAATTGCCGACCGTCTGCACAACATGCGTACGCTGGGCAGCATGCGTGCCGACAAGCAGATGAAGATAGCGGGTGAGACGGATGCCTTCTATGCTCCACTGGCCAATCGACTGGGTTTGATTGACGTAAAGAGCGACTTGGAGAACCTCAGTTTCAAATACCGTTGCGAGCAGGAATACAATGACCTGGAGAAATGGATTGCCGAGGATGCCAAACATGACTCCGAGCGCTTGAAAGCCTTTACAAACCGCATAGAGTACGTGCTGCAGAATGTGGGCATCGAGGCCAAGGCAGAGGTATACTATCGTCGTCCTTACTCGATATGGCGACGCATGAAACAGCAGAAGTCGGACTTCCACCATATAGAGAACCGATACTACATACGCATCACCTACACCAAGTGCCGCATGCCCCTGAGCGAGAAGAGTGTATGCGTAAAGATCTATTCCACACTGACCGACTACTTCAAGGAGAGGCCGGGCAGCTTCCAGAACCTCATCGACCAAGCCAAGGAGAATTCGTACCGCTGCCTGCGACTGATGCTGCTAAGCCAGAGTGGTGTGTGGGAGGACATTCAGATATGTTCGCGTCGCATGGTGGAGACAAGCAAGGTGGGTTGCATGGCAGAGATAGGCGACAACATAGGCGACTGGATAAAACGATTCAGGAACGTGCTGATGGACATCGCCAAGCAGGGCAACGAGGAGAACCTGCTGGAGGAAATATCCACCTCGCTATACTATGACGACGTGCTGGTGTTCACCCCCAACGGAAAGAGTGTGATACTGCCACAAGGGAGCACCGCCATTGACTTTGCCTTCAAACTGGGTGCCGACTACGGACTGCATGCCCGCTACGCGCACATCAACGGCAAGCTGTCGTCCATAAAGACTGAACTGAAACGAGGTGACTGCGTGGAAATCACCTTCGACAACGACATACATCCCAAGGCCGACTGGCTGGAACATGTGTCAACATACGTGGCTAAGAATGAGATAAAGAACTGGCTCAACAAACAGAAGAAGGCCTATGAACTATGTCCGGTGTGCCGTCCGTTGCCTGGAGGTGACCTCATTGCCATCAAGGGACAGGATGATGGTAACATCGTGATTCATCGACGCAGTTGCCAGCATGCCATTCTCATGGCATCGAAGTATGGCGACAACGTGCTGCCTGCCGAACTGCCCGAGGAGGAAAACACCGTCTATCCCGTGGTGTTCCGCATCACGGCCATCGACCGCTATCACCTGCTCGTAGATCTTATCGAGCACATCAGCAACAACCTAGGGTTGAACATAGAATCGCTGACCACAAACACCGTGGACGAACTGGTCAACTGCACCATCTGCTTCTATGTGCATTCGGTGGGAGAGATGATCAATGCCAAAAAACACATCTACCAAATCAATGGTGTAGATGAGGTGAAGGTGATGTAAGGGGTATCACTCCGGCTCCACCTCGGGTTCTATATTACGGATGTCATTGTAGGCATCGTCCATCATGGCATTGGTAAGTGTGAATGACTTGTTGCACTCACGCTTGGGGTCGTTGATGGAATGACTGAAAAGCCAATCGTAGGGGAGTGTCAGATAGAAGATACGAGCCAAACGGCCATGATCCACTCCCGGAAGACGGGAATAGATAAGACGAGAATCGTCGCCGGTAGCCTTGATGGCTTGCACCACTCGGTCGGAAGCATCCACACGAACAGCCTTGTCGGCTGTGCCATGCACAATCCATAAGGGCAACTTGCGAAGTCCACTAAGGTCCTTGGCTGTGGCACCACCACACATAGCCATAGCAGCGGCAATCTGGTCTGGATAGCGAGCAGCCAGGTCGAGGGTGCCATATCCACCCAAACTCATGCCATAGACATAGATGCGTGTGGCGTCAACCGCATAATTCTTCTTGGCCCATTCCACAATCTTCCATATCTTCTCAGGGTTCCACGGACCTTTAGGGTTCTGGGGAGCTACAATATAACTATCTATAATTCTACCCTTTGCCACAGCATTGATAGGACCGTATTTCTTGACCTTGTCGAGGTTGGTGCCACACAAACTTTGTCCATGCAAGAAGATCAGCAGGGGGAAGTGTGCGTTGGGGTCAACAGTCGTCTGAGGGTCGTAGAACCAAAAGTTATAGCTGTCGGGTACTTTACCACGATGGGCCACAAAATCTTGTGCCTTGGCACAAAGGCCACAGAGCAGGAAAGCAAATATCAATACCTGTTTCATAGCAGTTCTATTTAAGTATTAGAATCTTACATAAGCCTGTGCCCACAACTGGTTGTAATGGCGCTCGGGCGCAGTAGCTGTCTTGTCGTCGTGATAGTTGTACTGCAACTGAAGCATCAGGTTGTTGTGGGGCTGCAGATTGCAACTGATGCTGTAGATGCTATGCAGGGTAGAGTTGGTGCCATAGTCGCGATAGGCATCGTACTTGGCATAGCACTTGATCCAGCGCCAAACGGGAACACCTATGGTGACGTACCAGGCATCGGCCTTGTCGCCACCATTCTGACTGAGGCTCTTTGCCGTCCAGGTGCCGTTGGCACTATCCCAGTCGCTGGCCTTGTGACCCTTTGAACGGGCATACTCGGCACGGGCACTCCAACCACTCTTGTCGTCCTCATACTTCACACCGAAGGCATAACGCTTGCGATCCACACTAATCTTCTTGTCGGCGCTATACCAGGAACCGTTCCAACCGAATGCACCCAGCGAGAGGCTCTTGATGGGTGACCACTGGATAGTGCCCATGAAATCCTTACTGTTGTTCAGGTCTTTGTTATTGATACCCTGTCCGTTATAAACCGCTGCTTGATAGTGGAATTGGTAATGCCCGTCGCTCTTGGCCTTGAAGAGGTCGCCCTGCAACTGCACACCGAGGTCGCGACCGCCCGTGGAGGTCTCGCCACAACGGTCACCCATGCCCGAGAGCTTTTTGACAAGCTGTGAATAGTCGCCCACCCCCACATTCCAGGGATTGTAAGGATTTTCGTAGCTGAAGGCACGCTTGAACTGTCCCACCTTGACCTGGAAACCCTTGTAGTGAACCCACTCAAGCGTAGCGTCCTTGACGTGAGGCGAACCGTTCACCTCCAACTGAAGGCGGTACTTGAAATCCTTGAACACCACGCCATCCACATACAGACGCACGTAGCGGATGCCAAAACCATCGCCATGCGAGGTGTGGTTGGAATCGTCGTACTTGTAGGAACCCACAATGTAGCCACCAAACTTGGGAGTTGTCACGGCAGCATCGCGCTTCCACTCCTTTTGCGCAGGCATGACGCTCTGCAGAAGGGTCCAGTAATTGGAATTGAGAAATGCCTCGTCGTTACAAACACTCTCGCTGACAGGCTGTTCTGCCATAGCATTCTGTTCTGTATCTTTAAGTGTCTCTGCGTGCGATGAGAGGCAAAGCATCATGGCGCAGATAGTTGAAAATGTCTTCATTCTATTTGTGTGTTTATTAAGATATGTGGTACAAAGTTACACTTTTTTGTCCAAATATCAAAATTTGAATCATAAAGATGTAAAAAATGATGATAATTGAAGATAATAATTAAAAAAAGGTGTAACTTTGTGACACTAAACTAATATCCGATTTATTATGAAAAAAGGACTAATCATGATGATGTTTGCCCTCACATGGCTGTCGGAACCCTTGTGTGCGCAAAACACCCAGGCACAGGGCACTGAAGAAAAGACCAGCGAGACATCTGTGGGACACATGAAGTTTGATGGTTTTGAGTTGGGAACCGACATTGACTCATTCACGCAACAGCTGAAGGAGAAATACGAACTCAAGAGAAAGATGGGTGGAGACAAATACTTCATCTTCTATGGCTTTGTGCTGGGGCATGACACCTACTTTCAGGTGCATTACTCCAAGAAATCGAAGACCGTGTATAAAGTGCAGGTGATGCCCAAGAATGCAAAGGACGATTTAATACTGGAGCTGCTGACTGCCCAATATGGAGAACCCACACTCACCACGCAGGGAGAACTATGGAAAATGCCTGAGGGACTGGTGCTGATGCACACGGTGGACAACTCCGATCCTGCCATCATCTACCTGGACAGCAAGGCCAATGAGGTTTTTGTGAAGGAGAAATAGTGTTTTAAAGATAATTTCACAAAACTATAATAAAATGAAGAACATCAAGTATTTATTGCTTCTGGCCATCATGCTGATGCCCGGTGTGGCACAGGGAGCGGTCAAGGACAGTTTGCGTGTGACCATCTTCGGTGACAGCTACTCCACCTTTGAGGGTTACCTGACCCCCGACACCAATGAGGTGTGGTACTTTGCCAAGGGAAGAAAGGACAACGACGTAAAGAAAGTGGAACAGACCTGGTGGTGGCAGGTAAAGGAGAGAATGGGCTGGAAAGTGGACCGTGTGAATGCCTATAGCGGCAGTACGGTGTGCTGCACCGGCTACGGCAAGGCAGACTATACCCCACGTGCCTTTATCACCCGTATGCCCAACCTCGGCGAGCCCGACATCATTCTGGTTTGCGCAGCTACCAACGACAGCTGGGCAGGGGCTCCCATCGGCGAGTATAAGTATGGAGAATGGACGAAGGAGGAACTTTTCAGCTTCCGTCCTGCCATGGCAAAGATGTGCTGGGGATTGCGCAGCCAATATCCCAAGGCCAAGGTGCTGTTCATGCTCAATTCAGAACTGAAGGAGTCGATCAATGAGAGTGTACGCGTCATCTGCAAGCACTATGACATCGATTTGCTTGAACTACAGAACGTGGACAAGCAAGCAGGACACCCCTCGGTAGCGGGTATGAAATCGATTGCCGACCAGGTTGTCAACTTCTTCAAGAAGAAGAAATAGCACAAACGCGCCTGTTCAAAGCAGGCAGATGACTCCGCTGACAGCCATATAGAGGTAGATGATGATGCGGAGCACATGTAGAGAGAGATAGCGGAACGTCCATGCACCCAGCAGGGTTCCGAGTAATACGCCGGTAATACCCACACACCACGCATATCCCACGGCGGGAGTAAGAAAACCATAGTAGGCACGGTAGCCGGTCATCATGACATTGCCAAGGAGGAAATACGTCTGCGCAAGCACCATGTATTCCTCCTTGCTTTTTGTGGTCTCTACAAAGTACAGCACGGCAGGAGGTCCCTGCATGCCAAACAATCCACCCATCACGCCCGAGAGCGTACCCAGTAGCGTCTGCGCAAGGAGGGTGGGCTTGAGACGCACACGCTGGGCAAAGAAGAGAAACCATACACTCGACAGGATGAGGATGATGCCCAGGAAGGTCTTGAGCAAGCCATCGCCCGCAGAACTGACGAACTGGATGGCCACGAACGACACCATAAGGAAGACTGAGAGTATGCACAACAACTTACGCCATACGAGATACTTGTAATGCCTGCACACGATGACCAGCGACGTGACACTGGCCAGGATACCGGAGAGGGTGGTGGCCTCGCCGTAGGAGGGCATAAGGTAGGGTAGGGCCGTCATGATGAAAATGCCGAAGCCAAAGCCCGAGACACGTTGTACGAACGCGGCTCCGATGCACATCACCCACAGCAATGCCATCTGAGAGAGTTCCATTACTTCTTCCTACCTTCCTTAGCGCCTGGAGTCTGGAATATCACGTTGATGTGGGTCTCACCCATGCGTTGACGCATCCAATCGGTAAGGCGCTCACGCTCCTTGTCGTCCACCTTGGCATTGACCTTGACGAAGGCTATGACCTCATCATAGAGACTGTCGCTTAAAGCGGTGGTTCCACGAGCCAGGGTAACAGACTCAAGTTCAGGAACAAGCACCTTCATCTCGCTCATCACCTGAGGCGTCATCTCTGCCAGGCCAGTGTATTGGTGCAGCTTGCCTTCGAGGTCGGCCACATGCTGCTGCTGCTGGGCGATGATGGCCTCGGTCTTATGCTTCTCGTCAGAGTTGTTGTTCAGAATCTCACGCAGGTTGTTGGTCTCCGTGGTATAGTTACCCTGAATAACGTGCATCTCGACATCTGCCAGGTCATAGATCTTCAATCGGCTTTCCACTGCCTTCAACGAGGCAGAATCCACTTCGCTACCAATCAGCACCACGTCGAATGTCTTCTTCTTGAAGTCCTCGGTGTGCGAGATGACGTGCGCCATCGGGAAATTCATCTCGTTCTTTACGAACTTGCCTACCCTCAGCTTGAAGTTATTCTCTGCCACCATGCCAATTGTGAGCAGTACGGCAGGGATGATGGTAAGGATGACGAGGGTGACAATGGTGCGCTTTACGCGTTTCTCCTTAGAAGCATCGAGAAAAGTCTTCTTCTTGAACTTCATGATGAAGACGCTGCCCAGCAGGGTGGCAAGGGCAATGAAGATGGTGTTGATGATAAAGAGGAAGAGGGCTCCCAGAGCATAGTTCCAGTTCATGGTGGCCAGACCGAAGCCCACCGTACACAAAGGAGGCATCAGGGCCGTGGCAATAGCCACACCGGGAATGACGTTACCCGTACGCTGACTGCGACTGCCCAAGGCGATGATACCCGCCAATCCACCACACAGGGCGATGAGCACGTCATAGATGGTGGGTGAGGTACGGGCCAGCAACTCGCTTTGTGCCTGGCTGACTGGGGTTATCAGGAAATAGAAGGTGGCTGTAAGCACGCTGAACAACGTGGCGATGATGTAGTTGCGCCAACTGCGACGCAGCAGGTCAAAGTCATAGATTCCAGCCGCCAGACCCATGCCGATGATAGGACCCATCAAGGGGGATATCAACATGGCACCAATGATGACCGCAGCCGAATTGGTGTTCAAGCCTAAGGATGCCACAAACACGGCAATGACGAGAATCCACAGTTTAGGGCCACGGAAATTCACGCCTTGCACAATTCCTTCAATAACCTCTGCCTCTTGGGTAGAATCGTCTGCAATGCCAAATAGTCTATTCAGGTCGTTCTTATTCATCTCAATTATGTTTTATCTGTTAAATCATTAAAAATAAACACTCTACTCTACACAATAAGTATTGAAAGAGTGTGGTTGTGTGCTGACGGCAAGGTATTTCTTGCCAATCCTGACAGAGAGTTCAGCCGCAGAGTCGGTGAAGTTTCCGGCAGTCACGATGTATTTTCCATTCTTGCCTCTAAACACCACCACAGGCGTTTTCTCGTAGTCACGACCCGCGTAAGCCACCATCTCGGCACCCGGCTGGATGAAATGGCTGAAATGCTTGTAGGCAAAATACTCGGCCGTGTAGCGAGGCTGACGTGTCTTGGAATCCACCTGCACAAGGGCATTCTGCGTCCAACCCCATGTGGACATGCCGTTGTCCGTGAGAATGAAATTCCAGTTGTAATACTCATCACAGCCATTGCCAAGGTTATCGGACAACAGGAAGAAAGTATGCTCACCGGCTTTCCAGTCCATACTGCCATCACCGCACTCGCTCTCGCTCATCATAAAGCGAAGGTTAGGGTAGCGCTTACGCATCTCGGGCAGGTTGTTACGACACTCCCACTGGGTGCCTACACCCTTTACGTTCTGCTGCAACGTCTTGTCGTCCAATATCTTTTCCACATAGTCAAGACGATTGGTGTTAAAGGTTCCTATCCAAAGCTCCACCTCGGGGTGCTTACGGCTGAGGGTAGGGGCGAGGTACTCGTTGTTGAAGCGCAGGGTACCTTCGGCGGTCCAGGCACATCCGGGGTAGGGAGTATATGAATAGGCCTCGTTCTGATACATCACCTTGGTGATAGGCAATCCCTGTTCCTTGTACAGTTCGATAAAACGGCAGAACATATCGGCATAACTCTGCAGATACCTTGGCTCCTGTATGAAATAGTCCTGCAAGGCCAACCGACGTGGAAACACATCATTACGGTCGCCCAGAAGCTTCATCTCGTCGGGGTCCAACTGACTGTTCTCCAAGCCAACCTTGCCCATATCCTCGGGTTTTGTATAAAGCAGATAGTCCTTGCGAGGATCTTGCTGGTTGTATTTGTTGGACAATACACAATACTCGTTATTGATCTTCATCCAGGCAGGAGGGCTCCACGGACTCATAAACAGCTGCAGCTGGGGACAATAATGCTGAGCAGCCTTGGCCAGGGGGATAATATTCCGCTTGTCGTGCTCTATATTGAAGTATCTGAGGCCAAAATCACCATTAACCTCGCTGCAGCTATACCATGCCCTGGCATAGTCATTCGCATTCATGCTGATACGTCCATGCGTGAAGTGCAGGTCACCATCAGGGGCAAAAATATTATGCATCAGTTTATCCTGCTCCTTACGGGTAAGCAGGTTGAATGCATCCCAATCCAGTTCGTTGAAGGTAGTGCCCCAGGCACGGAAGGGAATGCCCTTCTCGCTACCTGTAAGTTCGATGACCGTCTTGCCTGCGCTCTTGGCAGACAATGAGGTAGTGGACTTTATCCATGTGGCATTCTCCGTAGTGGTGTAGATGCTGACTTTCTGAGCCGAAAGGGTAGAGGAAGCCAAAGCAAACATGCCTAATGCCACATGACGTCTTAGTGGAAATCTTTTCATAGATACGCTTTACGTTAACAAATTCTGTGCAAATTTAACGAAAACTTTTTCATCGTGCAAGTGAAAGCGCCAAAAAAGCCCCCGACATAGTAAAAACCATGCCAGGGGTTATATAAAAATACATTATATCAGTTAGTTATTCAATTTTGCCTTTCTGTTGATCTCTATGTTGGAGTTTTTCAAGTCCATAATAGTGACCTTAATCTCGATGTTATGCGGAGTGTCATGACGATAGACGTCAATCAAACCGAAGAAGGGCGCATTGGGTGTGTTCTTGTCTGCAATATAGATCTTTGGGAAGTGTAAGTCGCCAGTATCGTCGTTCTTCTCCAACTGTGCATTCTCCAAAGAGTAGGGCATACCATTCTCTGTGAAGCAGGCATACTCCTGAAGGGCCTTTACCATGAAGATGAGGTGAAGGCGTCGGGCAGACATCTCCAGTTCGTCTTTATCCTGCTTGTTCTTGCAGAAATGAATAGCCGATGCCATCAGATTGACTGCACTTACTTTCTGAGTTTCATCATTACCAATCACTCTGATCATGGCAGGAACGTCCCACACCATTCCAAAGAGATTCTTGATATTATTAGAGTTGGCATCATGGAACGGATTATTGTACCCTTTGTCAACCAGCTGCTTATGAAATTCGCTTACTGATGTATCTAACGATACTCCTTGAAATGTCACATGTTCGGTTTGTGCAGAAATATTGCCAGAACAAGCCATCACTAACCACAAACCTAATACTTTTAAGATATTGATGTTTTTCATAACGGTAGAATTTGGTTAATAATTATTGATACGCAAATATACTCATAAATCATTTACATTATTCATGATTATGTAAAATATTGAACAAATTTGTCGTATTTGCCATATCGATATTACGAAATAAAGGTATTTCATAAAATCACAATGCCACAATGCATAATTGATCTCGTCGAGCCCTTTGGCCTTCACAATTCACAATGTATAAGTTCACAGTTTACAGTGTATAGTTTCGTAGTGTATAATTATTATTTAATATGAAAATATTTGCAATACGACTAAAATTTTTGTATCTTTGCAGTCGGGAAAACAAATCCGTTTTCCTGCGTTTTTCCTCCTATCTGCCTTCTATCAGCACCCTAACTGTGCACAATTGGCTTACGTGTGGCTTACGTAAAAAACACGTAAGCCAGACGTAAGCAAACCGTGTTCAACCCGAAGGCAACCCGAAGGATGCCCGAACCATTCTAAATAGGAAAGAACCATAAAACCACCTGAATGCAGAATGTTTTACAAAATTGATATAGAGAACTAAAAAAATGATTTAGTATGGCGATAGCAAAGAGTCAACAAGCCAGTAAAATATCAGATTATCCTAAATTTTGGGAAATTCTAAGCCAACGTGTGTTTTAGCCGAACAATCGCGATTATGTTTAATAGAGATATGTATTATGTAAGCGTTTGCTATATGGGTGGTAATAACCCTATGTAAATCAGTGTATATTAGTTTCTTTTTGGTAAATCTGAGGTTAATACAATATCAAAAAAAGAGCGCCAAAATGAATTGGCGCTCAAATGTATAAAAAAGTTAAGATTAATAATCACTTGGAAGTTCTGCAAGCTTAGCCTTCTCACCCAGGTTCTGGTAGATAACCTTCAACTCGCTGGCCCATCGCATAGGCTCGTCTGGCTTCAGCTCGCGAACCTTCTCGAAATAAGGTGCAGCCTGACGAAGGTATTTCTTAACGAGATTCTCTGACTCCTTGTCGGCAGCTGCCTGTGAAGTATATTTCTTTCCAGAGATCTTGCGTCCGTTCTCCAAGCCAATCTGATAATAGCAGAAACCACACTGGTAGTTACCATCGAAGAAATCAGGATCGGTCTCAACGCTCTTCAGGTAATACTTCAATGCCTCCTCATACTTCTGCTGAGAAACATATACGTAACCCATACCGTAATTAGCAATCTTGTTGCCTGAATCCTTTGCTAAAAGCTCTTCTGCAAACTCGGTCATCTCCTTGGTACCCTTCTGGCTGTAGTAAGCCAACAGGTTCTGGGTTGCCACCTCAGCGTTAGAAGAATTAGGATCCTCGGCAATCATATCCTTCAAGCACTTGGTCCATGCCACGGTATCACCCTTCTGAAGGTAAATCTGAGGACGGCTACTAATCACAAATGAATGGCTGCTCTCGTCGTCGAACTGCAAAGCCTCCTCGTAGTATTTGTCGCACACATCAAACTTCTTTTGCTTGTAAGCGATGAAATATATGTTGAATGCGAACTGTGCATAAGGAATCTCTGGATTTGCCACTTTGGATGAGCTGGCCATCTCAGGATACTTTGTTGTAAAGTTCTTATAGCTGTCGAATGAAGAGCATGCACTCTCCAAATTGTTGCTTTCGATGGCAAACTGTGCAGCATAAGCCAGGTATTTGTGCAAACTGGGGAACTTAGCTTCTACCTGAGCCATAATCAGCTTTTGCTGGTCATCACTCTTCTTGCCGTATTTTAGCTGATAATGACAAGCATCACAGAGTTCGTTGGCTGCACTTGCAAAGAAAAGAGTATCGAATGGTTGCTTGCCGGCAGCCTTATTCAACTCTGTGTTGATGAGCTGTGACAGCATGAAGTCCTGAGCACGATAGGCATTGAAAAAGTATTTCTCATCGAGATATCCCGTACCTAAAGCCTTTGTCATCAAGGGTGCACCCTTCTTGGCCATATCCAACAAGAAACTGTTCACCTCATTCTCTTTGGCTTTCTGCTTATCTGGGTTGCGCTCCATCATCTTGTACTGATTAAGCTCATTCAATTTTTCGTTCGACTGGTCGTAGCACTTGAAGGCTTCCTTGTAAATACCTTCAGCCTTGTTCTGTTCGGCTTTCGCTGCTGCCTTTGCAGCTTTTTCTGCCTCTTTTGCAGCCTTAGCTGCGGCCTTATCGTCAGCTGACTGGGCCATCATGGAGCCTGCAAACAACAAGGCTGCCAAGCTTAAAACGATCTTTTTCATAATAATTATGTATTAAGATTAAATTAGGTTAAACATTCTCGTTATTATTCTCGTTGTTCTCAATATTCTCGTTCTGCTGGGTCTCTGTATTCTCCACGCTTGCACTCTCTACATTCTCAGCACCCTCTTCGGTTTCCTCCTCTTCTTCACGAGGAACCACGCAGACGTTGCTGATGACATCGTTGCGCTTTGTGATGTCGATGAGTTTAACACCTTGTGCCACACGACCCGTCTGGCGAATGGTATCGACGTGCATACGGATGGTGATACCGCTCTTGTTGATGATCATGAGGTCGTTGCTGTCGTCAACGGCACGGATGGTAACCAGCTGACCCGTCTTGTCGGTAATATCGAGCGTCTTGACACCCTTGGCACGACGGCTTGTCTTGCGGTAGATATCGTTGCCGTCCTCATCCATCAAGGCGCTGCGCTTACCGAATCCCTTTTCGCTGATAACCACAATGCTGTCGGTCTGAGGATTGCTGACGGCCACCATGCCTACTACCCTATCCTCTTCGTTATCGAGCACCATACTGGTCACACCGGTGGCGGCACGGCCCATAGGACGAACGTCACTCTCATGGAAGCGGATGGCACGGCCGTTCTTATTGGCGATGACAATCTCGTCGTTGCCGTTGGTCAGCGCTACGCTGAGCAGACGGTCACCTTCGTTGATGTTGAGAGCAATGACACCATTGGCACGTGGACGAGAGTATTCCGTCAGGCAAGTCTTCTTGATGACACCACGCTCGGTACAGAAGAACACATAGTGGTTAGCACAGAACTCAGCATCGCTCAACTTACGGATACAGAGGCAAGCCTCTACCTTGTCATCGGGTTCGAGCATCAGCATGTTCTGGATGGCACGTCCCTTGTTGGCCTTTCCACCCTCGGCAATCTCATAGATCTTGAGCCAGTAACAACGACCTTTCTGCGTGAAGAACATCATGGTATTGTGCATCGTACCAATGTACATACTCTCGATGAAGTCGCCGTCGCGGGTGCTACTACCCTTCACTCCCACTCCACCACGACTCTGGGCACGGAACTCAGCCAGAGGCGTACGCTTGATATAACCAAGGTGGCTCAAGGTAACCACGACCTCGTCGTCGGCATAGAAGTCCTCTGCATTGAATTCCTCTGCGCTAGGCATGATGACAGACATACGAGGAGTCGCAAACTGCTCCTTCACCTCAATCAGCTCGTCCTTCATCACCTTACGGCAAAGTTCGTCGTTGGTAAGAATCTCCTTATAATATTTAATCTTCTCCTGCAACTCATCGAACTCGTTGTGCAAGTCAACCTGACGCATGTTGGTCAGTTGGCTCAGACGCATATCCACAATGGCCTTACTCTGAAGCTCATCAAGGCCAAAACGATTCTCGAGGTTCACCTGAGCATCGGCAGGCGACTTGCTGGCGCGAATGATGCGTACGACCTCCTCGATGTTATCACTTGCGATAATCAAGCCCTCGAGGATGTGGGCACGCTCCTCTGCCTTCTTCAAGTCGTACTTGGTGCGACGGATGACCACCTCATGACGATGCTCCACGAAGTTGGCGATGCAGTCGTGAAGAGTCAGCAGTTTGGGACGCCCCTTAACCAGGGCGATGCTGTTTACGCTGAAACTGGTCTGCAAAGGAGTCATCTTGAAGAGCTTGTTCATCACCACGCGGCTGTTGGCATCGCGCTTCACCTCCACCACGATGCGCATACCTTCGCGGTCAGACTCATCGTTGACGTTGCTGATGCCTTCGAGCTTGCCTTCCTTGACAAGTTCTGCGATATACTTGATGAGCTCAGCCTTATTCACACCATAGGGAATCTCGGTAAAGACAATGGTGTCATGCTGGTCGCCTGCCTCGATGTCGCCCTTGGCACGCATGATCACACGACCACGTCCCGTTTCATAAGCATCCTTGATGCCCTGGGTGCCCATGATAAAGGCACCGGTGGGGAAATCGGGGCCCTTGACCCATTCCATGAGCGCCAGGCTGTCGAGTTCGGGGTTGTCGATGAAAGCCACACAGGCATCAATAACTTCGCCCAGGTTGTGGGTGGGGATGTTGGTAGCCATACCAACGGCAATACCGGTGGCACCATTTACCAGGAGGTTGGGGATGCGGGTAGGCATAACGGTAGGCTCCTTCAACGTGTCGTCGAAGTTGTTGACCATATCAACCGTATCCTTGTCGAGGTCGTCCATCATGGCTTCGCCCATCAGCGAGAGGCGAGCCTCGGTATAACGCATGGCGGCGGCGCCATCACCATCCACGGAGCCGAAGTTACCCTGGCCATCTACCAAGGTGCAACGCATGTTCCACTCCTGAGCCAGGCGAACCAAGGCACCATATACGGAACTGTCGCCGTGTGGGTGATACTTACCCAGTACCTCACCGACAATACGGGCACACTTCTTATAAGGTTTGTTGTGTGTGTTGCCCAGTTCCTTCATTCCGAAAAGGATGCGACGGTGAACGGGCTTGAAACCATCGCGTACATCGGGCAAGGCACGTGCTACAATGACAGACATACTGTAGTCAATGTAACTTTTTCGCATCTCCTCCTCGATGTCGATTTTAATAATTCTTTCTTCTGCGTCTAACATTCCTATTTTAATTTTTTTAAATCGTCGTTTTTTGGGGGAAATCGCCATAAAGGCCATTTCCTTGCATTCTGAGCGGTTAAAGCTATTTTTATAATAGCGCACAAAGATAGTGCTTTTTTCTGAAAAACGAAAATTTTTCGGCAAAAAAGCACAAATAAACGAAATTGGCATTATCTTTGCAAAAATAAAGCTAAGAAACAGTGTTGTTTTAAAAGCATGTAGATATAAACCATATATGATGACAAATAAATTTTCGGCACAAATGTCTCAAATACTCGGCTTTAGCCGAGACGAGGCCATACGTTTGCAAAACGAGAATGTGACACCAGTGCACATCCTACTGGGCATTATGCGCGACCCTCGTTGTGTGGCCAACGAACTTGTATGCCGTTTTTGCGATAATCCCAAGCAGCTGAAAGCACAGCTGGAGAACGTGGCACGACAGAAATCTGCCATTATGACACTTCACCCCGACGATATGACACTCGACGCACAGGCTTCGAGAATACTGAAGTTGTGCGTTCTTGAGGCCACAAACCTGAAGAGCGACACCGTGGAGAGTGAGCACATGCTGCTGGCCATACTGCGCGAGAAGGACAACGATGCCAGAACGCTGCTTGAGCAGAATGCCATTCATTACGATGACATCATGACAGCCGTTAACCCACAAACCGACGTAAAGGATGGTTTCGGCTTCACGGATGCAGACGAGGAAGATGAGGACGATGTGCGTCCACAGAGCAAGACAACCACCACGAAGTCGCATGCCGCCACTCCTGCGCTCGACAATTTCGGTACTGACCTTACCAAGATAGCCAAGGCCGGCAAGTTGGACCCTGTGGTGGGACGCGAGAAAGAGATTGAGCGTATGGCACAGATTCTGTGCCGCCGCAAGAAGAACAATCCGGTGCTGATAGGTGAACCTGGTGTGGGTAAGAGTGCCATCGTAGAAGGACTGGCTCTGCGCATCGTCAACCATCAGATATCACGCAGCTTATGGAACAAGCGTGTCATTGCCCTCGACCTGGCTGGAGTGGTGGCCGGCACAAAGTATCGCGGACAGTTTGAAGAACGCATCAGAACCATAATAACAGAACTTCAAAGAAATCCCGACATAATTGTATTTATTGACGAGATACACACCTTGGTGGGTGCAGGTTCTGCTCCAGGTTCGATGGATGCGGCAAATATGCTGAAGCCTGCATTGGCACGTGGTGAAATACAATGCGTTGGCACCACAACCCTTGATGAATACAGAAAGACAATAGAGAAGGATGGTGCTCTTGAAAGACGCTTCCAGAAGATTCTCGTAGATGCCACTACGTATGAAGAAACCATACAGATTCTGAACAACCTGAAGGAGCACTATGAAGATTACCACAGCGTGACCTATACACCAGAGGCCATCAAGGCTTGCGTGGCCTACACTGAACGATACATCACCGACCGTAGTTTCCCCGACAAGGCACTTGATGCCATGGATGAAGCTGGCGCACGCGAACATATTAAAGATGTACCTGTGAGCGAAGAGATACTTGACCAGGAACATCTCATCATGCGACTCACCGAGAAGAAGGACAAGGCAGCCAGTCAGCAGAACTTTGAACTGGCAGCCGACTATCGCGACCAGCTGAAGCAGGCAGAGGACGAACTGGCACTGATGCAGCAGAAGTTTGCCGAGGAGCAGAAAAACCAGAGACGCATTGTGGATGTGCAACAGATAGCCGAAGTGGTTTCTATCATGACCGGCATTCCCGTACAGCGCATCGGGGAGGAAGAGAACACCCGACTCAGAAACCTTGCCCCTACCCTGTCATCCACCGTTATCGGACAAGACGAAGCCATCAAACAGATAGCACGTGCCATACAGCGTAGCCGTGTGGGACTGAAAGACCCCAAGAAACCTATCGGTACCTTCATGTTTGTGGGTCCCACGGGTGTGGGTAAGACCTATCTTGCCAAGAAACTGGCCGAGGAGATGTTCGGCAATGAGGATGCTTTGATACGCATAGACATGAGCGAATACATGGAGAAGCACAACGTAAGCCGAATGGTGGGTGCTCCTCCAGGATACGTAGGCTATGACGAAGGTGGACAGTTGACTGAACGGGTAAGAAGAAAGCCCTACTCCATCGTACTGCTCGACGAGATAGAGAAAGCGCATCAGGATGTGTTTAACCTCTTGCTGCAAGTCACCGATGAGGGACGACTGACCGACGGCAATGGTACGACTGTAGATTTCCGCAACACGATAATCATCATGACCTCGAACTGCGGAACGCGTCAGCTGAAGGATTTTGGACATGGTGTGGGTTTTGCAACCGCCTCCGACCCTGCACTGGACAAGGCATTTGCCCGTTCGTTAATCAAGAAGGCATTGCAGAAGCAGTTCGCACCCGAATTCCTGAACCGACTAGACGACATCGTCTTCTTTGACCAGTTAGACGAAGAGGCTATCCGCAAGATTGTCAATATCGAACTGCGTCCCCTCAAGCGCCGTATCAGCGACCTTGGCTACAATCTGCAACTCACGGATGAAGCAAAAGACTTTCTGGGCAAGAAAGGATATGATGCGCAGTATGGCGCCCGTCCACTCAAGCGTGCGGTTCAGAACTATCTTGAGGATCCCATCTGCGAGTTGCTCATGAGCGATGAAATGCCCGAACTGGGAAGCACGCTATCTGTCGTTCTCAATCAAAACGAAAAGGAGCCAAAACTTGACATTGAAGTAATTACACAACAACTATAGAAGTTATAATTAAATTAAATAAACCATGCAAACTGGAAACATTGGGGTTACCACTGAGAACATCTTCCCCGTCATCAAAAAGTTTCTCTACAGTGATCACGAGATTTTTCTCCGCGAGATAGTAAGTAATGCCGTTGATGCCACCCAGAAGCTCAAGACGCTTGCTGGCAAGGGTGATTTCAAGGGCGAGATGGGCGACCTCAAGGTGAGTGTCAAGCTCGACAAGGAAACCGGTACCATTACCGTCAGCGATATGGGTATCGGAATGACCGCCGACGAGATAGAGCGCTACATCAACCAGATTGCCTTCAGCGGAGCCAATGACTTCCTCGACAAGTACAAGGACGATGCCAATGCCATTATCGGCCACTTCGGTCTGGGTTTCTATTCTTCGTTCATGGTCAGCAAGAAGGTGGAGATCATTACCAAGAGCTATCAGGACGCACCCGCTCAGAAGTGGAGCTGCGACGGTTCTCCCTCATTCACTCTGGAAGAAACTACCAAGGCAGAACGTGGTACTGACATCGTGATGTATGTTGACGACGACTGCAAGGACTTCCTGGAGAAGGACAAGCTGGAAGGACTCCTGAAGAAATATTGCAACTTCCTTCCTGTTCCCGTAGTATTCGGTAAGAAGCAGGAGTGGAAGGATGGAAGCTATCAGGATACTGACGAGGACAATGTAATAAACAATGTAGAGCCCATCTGGACCAAGAAGCCTGCCGACCTTAAGGATGAGGATTACATCTCGTTCTATCGCAGCTTGTACCCCATGCACGATGAACCTCTTTTCTGGATTCATCTGAACGTGGATTACCCTTTCAATCTGACTGGTGTTCTTTACTTCCCCAAGATCAAGAACAACATCGAGATGCAGCGTAACAAGATCCAGCTATACTGCAACCAGGTGTTCGTGACCGACAATGTGGAGAATATCGTACCCGAATTCCTCACTTTGCTGCATGGTGTAATCGACTCACCCGATATCCCCCTCAACGTGAGCCGCAGCTATCTGCAGAGCGACCAGAACGTGAAGAAGATCTCTACCTATATTACCAAGAAGGTTAGCGACCGTCTGCAGAGTATCTTCAAGAGCGACCGTCCTGAATTTGAAAAGAAGTGGGATGACATCAAGATCTTCATCCACTACGGTATGCTCTCTCAGGAGGACTTTTATGACAAGGCGAATAAGTACTTCCTTTTCAAGGACACTAACAACAAGTACTACACCATCGAGGATTACCAAACCCTTATCAAGGACAACCAGACAAACAAGGATGGACAGTTAGTATATCTCTATGCAAACGACAAGGATGCCCAGTACACCTACATCCAGTCAGCCGAGGCTAAGGGATACAACGTACTGATGATGGACGGACAACTTGACACCCCTCTGCTGCAGATGTTGGAGCAGAAGCTGGAGAAGGCAACCTTCACCCGCGTAGATAGTGACGTGGTAGATCGTCTGATTCAGAAGGAGGAAACCAAGCGTGATGTACTTGAGGCAGAGCGTGGCGACAACCTCTCAAGCATCTTCCGCAGTCAAATGCATAAGACTGACAAGACGGACTTCCACGTGGAAGTGCAAGCTCTCGGCGAGGATGCCTTGCCCGTGATGATCACTCAAAGTGAGTATATGCGTAGAATGAAGGAGATGAGCCGTCTGCAAGCTGGCATGGCATTCTATGGTGAGATGCCCGACATGTACAACCTCGTACTGAACAGCGACGCTCCTCTAATCAAGGCTGTACTTGAAGAGAGCGAGAAGGCTACAGAGGAAGAACTGAAGCCTATTGTAAGCGAGATCAAGGGATTGAGTGCTCGCCAGGCAGTATTGCGTCAGGAGCAGGACAAGAAGAAGCCTGAGGAAATCACACAGGCAGAAAAGGATGACCTCAAGGACTGTGCTGACAAGATCAAGGCAGAACAGGACAAGAAGAATGCCGTACTCAAGGCTTATGGTGAGGGTAACGAGCGCGTTCATCAACTTATCGACCTGGCCTTGCTTCAAAATGGCATGCTCAAAGGCGAAGCTCTCACAAACTTCGTTAAGCGCAGCGTAGCGATGATCAAATAGAATGTTTATAGGTTACAGGTTATAGGTTATAGATATTTTACGTAAACATGTTGTGTACGATTCTACGTAACAACGTTGGTTACTCATAATATCTATAGCCAATAACCTATAACCATTTATCTTTTAAACAACATGCTTCACGGATTCCTTAAAACAGCAGCAGCTATTCCTAATGTTAAAGTTGCCGACTGCCAATATAATACAGAGCAAATAAAGAGTCTCATCATGCAAGCCGAGCAAAACGGCATTGAGATTATCTGTTTTCCTGAATTATGTATCACGGGATACACTTGCCAGGACCTCTTTCAGTCACAGCAACTGCTCGATGATGCTGAGATTTCGCTGATAAGCTTGATGGACTTCACCCGCAACTACGATATTATTGCCATCGTAGGATTGCCTATCCCTTATTGCGGTTCGTTGCTCAACTGTGCCGCTGTGCTGCAGAAGGGTAAGATTCTGGGTATCGTGCCTAAAACCTACCTACCCAACTACAAGGAGTTCTACGAGCACAGATGGTTTACCAGCGCGGCAGATATTCGCGAAGGACACATCTGGCTGTGTGGACAGCAGATACCTCTTGTCAAGCATCAGATCTTCCATTCAAGCAGCTGTGTGTTTGGCGTAGAGTTGTGCGAAGACGTATGGGCGCCCAATCCACCCAGCACCACCTTGTGTATGCAGGGTGCAGATGTCATCTTTAACCTGTCGGCCAGCAACGACTACATCGGCAAATATTCATATCTCAAGAGTCTGCTTTCCCAGCAGAGTGCCCGTTGCATCTGTGGATATGTATATGCTGCCTGTGGATTCGGCGAAAGTACTCAGGATGTCGTATTCAGTGGCAAGGCCCTCGTTTATGAGAACGGCACTTTACTGTGCGAGGCTTTACGACATCAGTTCAACCCACAGCTTATAACTTGCGACATCGATGTGGCACGTGTACGCACCGAGCGCAGAATCAACACCACGTTTGCCTCATGTGCAGCCACCATCAAGGACCTTCCTATTCATATTGTTGACTGCGACATGGTTATACAACGTGAACAGCCACTTGACCGCAGCGTCAATCCTTATCCTTTTGTCCCCGCTGGAAAAACACTCGATGAGCGATGCGAAGAGATCTTCGACATTCAGGTGGAAGGACTTGCCAAACGCATCATCCACACCAATGCACAAACGGTGGTACTGGGCATTAGTGGAGGACTCGACTCTACACTCGCCCTTCTGGTTTGCGAGCGTACATTCAAGAAACTGGGAAGAGACCTAAAGGGGATTGTGGGCATCACTATGCCTGGTTTTGGAACTACCGACCGCACCTACACCAATGCCATGACATTGATGCAGAACATGGGCATTACCATACGCGAGATTAGTATCAAGGATGCATGTATTCAGCATTTTAAGGATTTGGGGCATGACATCAATGTACATGATGTGACATACGAAAATGGACAGGCACGTGAGCGCACACAGATCCTCATGGATGCAGCCAACCAGATGAATGGCTTGGTTATCGGTACGGGTGACCTCAGTGAGTTGGCACTTGGCTGGGCAACCTATAACGGAGATCACATGAGCATGTATGGTGTCAATGTTTCTGTACCCAAGACACTTGTACGCCATCTGGTTACCTGGGTGGCTAACAACTATGCAGACGAAAACACGAAACCCATTCTGCTTGACATTGTGGATACTCCTATCAGCCCGGAGCTCATTCCTGCAGACGAAGACGGCAACATCACACAGAAAACAGAGGATCTTGTGGGACCATACGAACTACATGACTTCTTCTTGTATTACACACTTCGATGGGGTTTCCGTCCAGAGAAGATATTCTTCCTGGCTCAGCATGCATTCAATGGAAAGTACGATGATGATGTCATCCTCAAGTGGATTCGCACTTTCTTCCGTCGCTTCTTCGCACAACAATTCAAACGTTCTTGTCTGCCCGATGGACCGAAGGTGGGTTCTTGCTCACTCTCTCCTCGTGGTGACTGGCGTATGCCTAGCGATGCAAGTAGTGCAGCATGGTTAAATAGTCTTGAAAAGTATAGTGAGTAATCAAATGCCATTACTTAAATGAAAAAGTTAATTATCAGTCTTTTCTTATTGATACCCACCCTGTTAAATGCCAAGGTGTATCTGGTGTCAGTAGGTATAAGCGACTATCGTGGCACAGAAGACGATCTGACGCTTTGCAAGGGAGATGCAGAAGATGTAGCTGCCCTATACAAGAAAAACAACAATGCAGAAATCGTATTACTCACCGATAAGCGAGCCACAACTACGTCTGTGACACAAAGCATGAACAATCTGTTCAGTAAGGCCAAAGAAAACGATATTGTGGTATTGTTCTACAGTGGGCATGGTGAGCAAAAAGGCTTGTATCTGTATGATAAGACATTAAGTTTCAAAAACATAGTGTCTATCTACGACAAATTGAGATGCAAGAACAAGATGATTTTCCTCGACAGTTGCTTCTCGGGCTCTCTTCGTGGCAAGGCCACCATACAACAGAAAGACATCGTACTGAGCAATAATGTAATGTTTTTCCTTGCCTCACGCAGCAATGAATATAGCATTGAGAACAGCTGGGACTTCGAAAACAGTTACTTTACCCATGCCCTCATACGTGCACTCTCTGGCAAGGCAGATGCTAACCGAAACCGTATTATTACGGCCAAGGAATTGTTCGCTTATGTCAGCAAGCATGTCAAAGAGTATTCCAACAACAAGCAACATCCAGTGATGTGGGGACATTTCTCCGATGATATGCCTGTAATGAAGTGGTAAGAGTAAAGTAGGTTAATGGCTTCTCAAATTCATAAATTCTCAATTCCCACTTTCTTTACTTTTGTATTCTTGACTTTGTATTACATATACTTTACGTAACAAAGACATGTATAATTAAACTAAAAGTATCGATATTAAAAAGAAAGAATTGATATTTTGTGAGTTAAAAGTTATTTTTTTTATTTTTTCTTGGTTTTATTTTTTTGTTCATACAAATCTTTGTATCTTTGCATCGCAAAAAATTAAAATTAAATATTTACAACAAAGGTTTTATTATCATGACAAAAGCAGAATTGGCAAATGCTGTTTCAGCAGATTGCGGTTTGACTCAGGCAGAGAGCCTTGCAGCCATTGAAAGTGTGATGAAGGTCATCAAGGAAACTCTTCAGAAAAAGGAAAACGTCTATTTGCGTGGTTTCGGTACTTTTGACTTGAAGCACCGTGCAGAAAAGACTGCTCGTAATATTTCTAAGAATACAACTATCGTTGTTCCTGCTCACGATCTTCCCCACTTTAAGCCTTGCAAGGAATTTACTTCAGCATTTACCAAGAAGTAAATATATCTCAACAGAAAATATAAGAGGGTGTGTCAATATTCACGTTGATATACCCTCTTTTTATATAGATTTTGATTCTGATTTATCTAAGATTTTAAGGCTGTTGGGCGACGCCAAAATAATGCGTTCCCTTATTTTTGATTTAGATTTTAACCCGGATTTTAATATCTTGGTAAAAAACCACCCTAAAAATAGATAAACGACATAATTGCTAAATTATCAAATAAATCGTAGATTGTAAATTGTCAAATAGTAAATAAAGTTAAGGGATTACCTTATGGTTTGTGTAATGTAATAACGGTTATTTCAGGTGCTGCACCTATACGGAAAGGCATCAATCCACCTGCACCTATATTGATATACAACTGCTGAGAACCTTCCACATACGCACCATCAGAACGATTAAAGAAGATTCTGCAAGGTGTCCATCCCAATATCTTACATTGCATGGCATGGGTATGTCCTGAAAGGGTTAAGGGAATGTTAGTCTTTCCTACTACTTCCGCATCCCATTGCGAGGGATCATGAGCAAGCAATATCTGAAAGACATTCTCTGTACCTTTCATAGCCTTGTTCAGATTACCTCTACGCACCCTCTGACGAAATCCGCAAGCTTGATTCTCACTTCCAATGATAGCAATACTATCACCGTTATGATGCACGAAGACATTCTCATTGAGAAGAAGATTCCAATTCAATGTATTTCGTTCAATTTCAACGAGCTTCTCTCTATCAGCCTCTTGACCGAGTGAGTCAAGCGACTTGTCATAAATGCCATAGTCGTGATTGCCAAGTATGCTAATAACTCCATCTTTGGATTTCAATTTGCTAAGCTTATCAGAAAACATTTCCAATCCTTTATGGTTATACGATACCAGGTCTCCTGTAAAACAAATCAAATCTGCATCCTGCTGATTTACCACGTTTACAATTGTATCAAGGTATGACGGATTGTCTTCAAAGCCTTCCAGATGCAAATCAGAGATCTGCACTATCCTATATCCATCAAATGCAGCGGGCAAGCGACTGTCGTGAAATTGCCACTCTTTCACCTCATAGCACCAACGACCACAGAAATGACCGTATAACAACAAGATGGACCATATTATACTCAGACATGCAGATACATATCCGAATCTTCTATAAGATATCTGCTTGTTATATCGTTTTTTATAGATAAACCTTACGAGTAACCAAACAAGCAGGATTAACAATACCAAAACGGCTATAGTAATGAACAGGGTTAATAGTATGATACCCATTATGTCAAAAATTAACGAATAGAAATAACCGTTGTCTCGTTCACGAATCTATGCATAGCCTTGTACCAGCTGGCAGAGTATTCTCCTTCTGAGAGTTCAAAAAGAACCAACTTATCGTGATCCTTAAAAATGTCACCCGTAGTATTCTCTTCATCTTCCACATAATACAAGGTGATATGATTACCTTCGGCCTCTCCTTCAACATAGGCTTCAACGAAGTTCTCATCATCGACATACAGAACCATTCCACCAGAATACTTGTCGGTTTCGTCTTCTTTCAAAGTGATGATAATATTCATATCATAAAGCGAACCATTGGCTTCATTCGTCACCTTTGTGCTTGCATAGTATTCGCTGTCCCATCTATAGCAACCTACGCTCATACTATCATTCTGCAATGTATCATTAGCCAATTGCTGATTTCTACGATTAGTAATAGCAGTCAGTTTACTCTTCGTACCAGGATCAACTACACTTGGAGTCACCACATCGCTAATAGCTACAACCCGATCTTCATTTTTGGTGCACGAAACAAAGACAGTTGTCAAAACGACCCCAACAAATACCTTAGCATTAATATTCATATAACAATAGGTAAAGTTGAAAATAATAAAACAACAAAAAAACTTGCTAAAAGAATTAATACTTTTTTACTCAACTACTTGATCTACTACTTTTGCTTCTACTCCACGAATCAACTCAAACTTCTCTATCAATTGGGGTACAAGTGAACGTCGCAAACTTAGATGCAACACGCAATTATTATCGTATGATTGTCCCAAAATATCAGGGTTTATATCTTTCACCACCTTCATTACAGCATTCATCAGAGTATATTCAAAATACACATCTACTCTATCGTCTACTGTATATTCTTGTATCTCAGCGTGTTCAATACATGCTGCCGCTGCAATCTTATAGGCTTGCGTCAAACCGCTTGTACCCAGTTTTACACCACCAAAATATCTTACTACAATAATCAATATGTCAGTAAGATTATTACTGTTTATCTGACCAAGTATGGGTTTTCCTGCAGTTCCACTTGGCTCACCATTGTCCACAGCACGAAACACAAGACGCTCATGTCCAAGCATATATGCATAGCATACATGACGAGCATCATAGTATTCCTTTTCATGCTGAATGACCAAAGCCTTCACCTCCTCTGTGTTTTTCACAGGGAAGGCAAAGGCTAAGAATTTACTGCGTTTCTCAGAATACTCAGCAGTTGAAGGGCCAGTAATACTGAGATAAGAATCAATCATATTATTTAGTCAAGCTTATGGATGATGAGTCCGCTACGGAGCTTAGGCTCAAACCAGGTTGCCTTGGGGGGCATGATGTTGCCAGAGTCGGCAATATCCATAATCTGCTTCATGCTGACAGGGTACAAAGCAAGTGCAGCACGCATCTCACCGCTATCCACACGACGCTTCAACTCACCCAGTCCACGCAGACCACCTACAAAGTCGATACGCTGACTGCTACGCAAGTCACCCAACTCAAGGATATCCTGTAAGATAAGACGACTGCTAATATCTACATCAAGTACACCAATGGGGTCATTAGGGTTGAATGTGCCTTCCTTGGCAACGAGCGAGTACCATTGACCATCAAGGTAAAGACTGAACTCGTGAGCCTGCTGGGGACGATATTCGTCAGCACCCTTCAAGGTTACATCGAAGTTAACTGCCAACTTTTCAAGGAACTGCTCCGAAGTGTTACCATTCAAGTCCTTAACCACACGGTTGTAGTCAAGAACGGTAAGCTGACTTGCCTGGAATGCCACAGCCATGAAGAAGTTGTACTCCTCATCACCCTTATGGTTGGGATTCTGGTTGGCCTTCTCTGTACCTACTAATGCAGCAGCAGCACTTCTGTGGTGACCATCTGCGATGTAAAGAGCAGGCATCTTGGCAAACTCATCAGTAATCAACTGGATATCAGCATCGTTATCAACAATCCACAACTGGTGACGGAAACCGTCAATAGGAGCGATAAAGTCATATTCGGGCTGACCAGCAGCATACTTCATGATAAGTGTATCGAGAGTAGCATTGTCAGGATAGGCAAAGAATACAGGTTCAATGTTGGCATTGTTCACGCGAACATGCTTCATACGATCCTCCTCCTTGTCGCGACGAGTCAACTCATGCTTCTTGATGACACCTGTCTGGTAGTCACCCTGGTAAGCACCGATCACCAAACCATACTGAGTTTTCTCCTTACCGCCATTTGCAGGCAGATGCGAAGTCTGAGCATAGATATAATATTGTTCCTTAGTGTCTTGTACCAACCATCCCTTATCCTGGAACATCTGGAACTGACGAGCAGCCTCCTCATACACTTTAGGATCATATTCGCTGGTACCAGGCTCAAAATTGATTTCGGGCTTGATAATGTGATACAAGCTCTTTTCATTATCACCAGCTTCGGCACGTGCCTCCTCGCTGTCAAGTACGTCGTAAGGACGGCTTTCCACCTGCTCTACGAGTTCTTTGGGAGGACGAATACCTTTAAAGGGTTTTACTATAGCCATGATTTTAATACTTTATGGGTTAGTAATAATTAGAGACAGATATTGACTATGAAATATAATGTTTTCTAATTTAAGTATTTAAAAAAACTTACTTAAAGAAACACACTACTATTCATAACTATTGCTGTCCGATAAAATTCTTGGATTCCGAGCTTAGCTTCTTTCGTTTTTTCCACTAAGCTATTCCTTTCACCTTAGGTTTACTCACGGTGCGCTCACAGTTCTCCACGGATTTGTGAGTGATCTGTGAGTGCACCCTGAGTGCACCCTGAGTGAAGCCTGTATGACGAGATTCAGTTTTTTACCGGACAGCAATAATTTATAGCCAATATTTTATAACAAATTCCGAATATTACTTGTTTACCTGGAACTTGGTGATGCCCTGCTCCAAGAAACCAACAATCTGGTTTGCAGCAGCAATACCGGCATTCACATTAGCCTCTGCGGTCTGAGCACCCATCTTCTTGGGGGTAGCAAAGTAGCGACCAGCACACTGTGCAGCAAACTCAGCATCCATGTCGGGCTTGATATCAGCAAGATACTTGATGTCAGTACGCTCCTGCATAAGAGCCAGCAACTCAGCCTCGTTGATAACCTCCTTACGAGCGGTATTCACTACGATAGCACCCTTCTTCATCTTGCCAACGAGGGCAGCGTTGATGCTCTGCTTTGTCTCGGGAGTTGCGGGAATGTGCAGCGATACAATGTCACACTGCTCGAAGAGAGCATCCTGATTAGCTACGGCGTGTACACCAGCAGCCTCAATAGCTTCAGCGGGGCAGAAAGCATCGTATGCATATACATCCATACCGAAGCCCTTAGCTACACGAGCTACATTGCGACCTACGTTACCGAAAGCGAGGATACCCAGCTTCTTACCCATCAACTCAGTACCACTGGTACCATTGAAGAAGTTACGAACACCGTAAACGAGCAAACCGAATACCAACTCAGCCACGCTGTTTGCGTTCTGACCGGGAGTATTCATAGCCACTACGTTGTGAGCAGTAGCTGCTGCGAGGTCGATGTTGTCATAACCTGCACCTGCACGAACCACAATCTTGAGGTTCTTAGCTGCATCGAGAACTTCTGCATCAACTTTGTCCGAACGGATGATAAGTGCATCCACAGCAGCCACAGCCTCAAGCAACTGACTCTTCTCGGTATATTTCTCAAGCAGAACCAACTCATAGCCTGCCTTGTCTGTTACTTCACGAATGCCATCTACAGCAACCTTGCTGAAAGGCTTCTCTGTTGCAATTAATACTTTTGCCATTATTGTATAATATTAATATTTTCAACTTGAACTGAAAGTCCGAAGAATGCAAGAAGACGAATCATGATTTCTACATTCTAATTATCATGCCCTGATCCTTCTGCACTTTCTAAAGGGGTTGTATATTAAAAATGACGCTACGTCATTTTGAAATCACGTAGCGTCAAATATTCTTTTTAGTGCTTTGCCTCAAACTCCTGCATGCAAGCGATGAGAGCATTAACATCCTCGATGGTAACAGCGTTGTAGGTACTTGCACGGAAACCACCTACGCTGCGGTGACCCTTGATACCCACCATACCCTTCTCGGTAGCGAATGCCATGAAGTCAGCCTCAAGCTCCTTGTACTCGTCGTTCATCACGAAGCAGATGTTCATGCGGCTACGATCCTCCTTGTTCTCAACAGTAGCGCGGAACAACTTGTTGCGGTCAATCTCACCATAGAGTGCATCAGCCTTCTCGATAGCGCGACGCTCCATCTCGGCTACACCACCGTTAGCCTTGATCCACTTCAAAGTCTGCAAAGCGCAGTAGATGGGCACAGTGGGAGGAGTGTTGAACATAGAACCGCCCTTGATATGGGTGCGATAGTCGAGCATGGTAGGAATGGTACGGCTAACCTTGCCGAGCAACTCATCCTTAACGATGACGAAGGTAACACCAGCCATAGAAAGGTTCTTCTGAGCACCACCGTAAATCATGGCATACTTGCTAACGTCAACGGGACGTGAGAAGATGTCAGAGCTCATATCGGCAATCAGGGGCACGGGAGAATCGATGTCTTCCTTGATCTCAGTACCGTAGATGGTATTGTTGGTGGTGATGTGGAAGTAGTCAGCATCAGCAGGAATGCTCCAACCCTTGGGGATATAGTTGAAAGTCTTGTCAGCGCTTGAAGCCACCTCGATGGTCTCACCGAAGTTCTTTGCCTCGGCCATAGCCTTCTTGGCCCAGACACCAGTATTCAGGTAAGCAGCCTTCTTCTCGAGGAAGTTGTAAGGAACCATGCAGAACTCAAGGCTTGCACCACCACCCAGGAACAATACGCTGTAACCCTCGGGGATGTTAAGCAACTCTTTGAACAAAGCAACAGCCTCGTCAAGAACAGGCTGGAAATTCTTTGCGCGGTGGCTCATTTCCATCAATGAAAGACCACTACCCTCAAACTCGATACATGCTGCACTTACTGCCTCCATGACTTCTTTGGGAAGCTTTGAAGGACCTGCATTAAAATTGTACTTTTTCATTAGTTTTTGTATATTAATTTAATTATACTTTTACCTTAAATCATTTTGGGCTCATTTTAGCCATAAAAGCATCAATTTGCCACCATCCGGTATTATTTTATAATACGAGCATGCAAATTTACGATTTATTACTGACATAACAAAGGATTTCTCACAGAAATTACTTTGTAGGTTCAATAATCGTTTTCATACCTTTTATTCTTTGCCCTTTTATGCGTATCATTAGCTCTTTTAAGCGGCAACGCAAGACGGACACATAGGCACAATGGTCACGCACATCTATACGTCCCACCTCGTCTTTCTGCAAACCGCCAATCTTCATCATGAAGCCGGCAATGTCACCTTTCGAGAGTTTCTCCTTCTTGCCCCTGCCGATATAGAGCGATTCCCATTTAGGGGACTGAGGGGCACTGGTATGAGAAGGGAGTGTATAATCCACCACCCCACACGTTATGAATGAGGGGATATATTCTTCCGGACCCAGCAAGAGATAGGAGTTTCCTGTAGCATCCCAGCGGGCGGTTCTGCCATTGCGATGCACGAACGAGGCCTCGTCGATCGGCAAGTGATAATGTATGATGTTGTCCACCTCGGGAATGTCAAGTCCACGGGCAGCCAAATCCGTACTTACCATGATGTTACACGCACCGCTCGCAAAACGGAACAAGGCACGTTCACGCAAATCCTGATCCATGCCCCCGTGAAAATCCGAGACGAAGAAACCCTGACGCTTGAGGAATTGAGTCACCCTGTCCACGCTCTCACGAAATCCGACAAAGATAATGGAAGACTGCTGTCCAAAGGCACAAAGCATCTGTCCTAACGTTTCCAACTTGTCCTTTATAGGCGACTTCACGGCGTAAAGTGCAATCCTGTCGGGTATCTGCTCATCTTCATCCGAATAGTTGAGCTTCTTGGTGTGCTCGTCAACACTCACGAAAAGAGGTATTTCGGGACAGTCGGTGGCAGAAAGCAACATCTTGCGTTCCACACAAGGAAGTGCGTCCAACACCGATTTTATCTCGTCCTGAAAGCCCAGCTCCAGACACTTGTCAAATTCATCTATGACAAGCTTATCCACATGCGAACTCAAGAAGTTCTCTTTTTTGAGATGATCGACAAGGCGACCCGGAGTGCCTATGATGACATGAGGTTGAACAGACTTTATGCTGCGGTGTTCCTCCATAGCCGGACGACCACCATAGACAGCCACACTACGTATGCCGCCCCCCATCTGCTGCAGCACTTGCTGGGTTTGACGTGCCAGCTCGCGCGATGGCACCACGACGACGGTTTGCACCTCATGGCTTGCACAGTCTATCTGTTCAGCCAGAGGCAACAAATATGCCAGAGTCTTACCACTTCCAGTAGGACTGATAAGTATAATGTTATTATTTTTTCTGTACGCAGCAAGGCACTCTTGCTGCATATAGTTCAGTTCGTCTATTCCAAGGCGACGAAGCGCTTCGTTTGTATTCATCGAATAAAATAGTCAATTACAAAGTAGCAGGCAAGACCCACTACCCAACCGCATAACACTTTTCCGGCAATGTGCTTCAGATACCATGTACCCGATGCCTCCTCCTCCATCTTCAGGAAGGCATAGCCTGCCGTGTTTCCAATAGGAAGCAGACAACCACCTACTGCCGCACAGAAGACCACGATATGCCAGTAAGGACCGTTTTGAGCAAAGAAACTCAAATACTCGCTTGCCATAGCACCATCTGGGGTCACGTCATACATATTGATGCCTGTTAGCACCAAGGCCACATTGTCTAATGCTGCACTCACAAAACCCGTAACTGCACCTATTATATATATATTGGGGAAGATGGTCTCCACAATATTGCGCAACCACGACATGGCACCACACTCATAAAGCACACCCACGGCAAGGCACATACCAATGACGAACATGATGACCTGCAATGACTCGTAAAGCAGACGGTGGTCACTTCCTTTCAGGATAGAAGGTTGCTCGGTACGGATACGCTCATGGTTAAACACCTCATTCAGCACCCACAGCAGACAAAGCACACACAACGAACCAAGGAATGGTGGCAGCAGCGTGATACGATAGAAAGTAGGCACAAACCAAAGTCCACCCAATCCGATTACCAGCAGCGTGACACGTTGCCAGGTAGGCAACAGGGTGTCTTCGCCTCTGAAGATAACCGTAGAGCGAACCAAGTCGAGTGTATGGGGTAACTTGCGTTGTATCAAGAAAGTAGTCACACAAGTAGCAAGTAATGCAGGAAGTATCAGCGCGCCGCTGAAATTGGCAGGTGTGACCGCATCCTTGTACCAAACCATCAACGACGACGTGTCACCTATTACCGTACAGCAACCACCACAGTTGGCCGCCACAAGAATGGCTGCGCCAATATAAATCCTCTGCTTGTCGTTCGACACGATTTGCTTCATCACCAACAGCATGAGCACCGTCGTCGTCAGATTGTCAAGGTTTACCGAGATGAGGAAGGTGCATGCCACGGAAATCCATAGCACATACTTGCTGTTTCTGTTCTTAATCAGGTCTTTCATGAATCCAAAACACTCATTTGAATTCAGCACATCCACAATGGCAGTCGTAGCCAGCAAATACATCACCAGGTTGCAGATGTACATGGCGTGTTTCAGAAAGACGTTCTGCGCCACAAAACTGTGAATGTCTTCCCACTCGGGTTCTCTGCCATCCAGAAACTCTGTCCATTCCTCTGCATGAATCGACGAAATGTACTCCGTTCCTGTCAACATGAACAGAATCCATCCTACCACACCAGCAAACATAGCCGTAGCGGCTTTGTTGATATTGGTAAGATGCTCAGAGGCTATCAGCAAATAGCCAAAAACCATCAATACACCGATTGTAATGGTTATCATAATTATTTTATTTACACGTTTTCAAACGCAAAATTACAAAATTTATAGACAATATCAATTAAAATGTTATCATTTTGCAGTTTTTGTTGTCCATTTCAGCAAAAAAGCGTAACTTTGTGCGAAAATGATGAAAAGATTGTTCATATTACTATTTTGTGTATTCTCGTTGTCTGCACGTGGACAAGAGAATTCACAGGTTGCAAACGTGTTTATGTTTGTAGGTGATTCTATTTATAGAATTGCCCCCGTGGTAACCCAAACCGAGTACAAGTCGGGTTGGAAGTTTTTGGATATTCAGACAGACGGCAGCATGACCCGCTATCTCTGGGGGAAGCACTCCCGTCAGATGGCCGATGACAGGCAGCCACGCTTGATCATCGATACAAAGAGATACAAAATCAATGATTTTATCGTAATAAAGCTGAAGGAGAAGAAGCAGTACCGTAAATTCATCTCTCATAGCATCTTCGAGTGCGAAGGCAGGATCATTGACCTCGACTATATGGCTATCAGTTCTCTAGGAGGAAGCAAATATGAAATTAAACCTCACGTACCGATGGAGCCAGGTGAATATGTGATAGCGAACCTGAAATTAGAGCCTACCAACGAATATGGAGACATCCATGTGTTCCCATTTACGATTGTAAGGTAGAAAAATCAATCTAAAGGTAATAATTGTAATTATGAAAACTTATAATGTAGATGAAAACGGTTTCTATGGAGAGTTTGGTGGTGCCTATGTCCCTGAAATTCTTTATAAAACGGTTGAAGACTTAAAGAATCAGTATCTTCCTATTATCGAAAGTCCTGAGTTTGTGGCCGAATACAATCAACTGCTCAAGGATTATGTCGGACGCCCCTCTGCTTTGTATTATGCCAAGCGAATGAGCGAGAAATATGGTTGCAAGCTCTATCTCAAGCGCGAAGACCTGAACCATACCGGAGCCCACAAGATCAACAATGCCATTGGCCAGATACTCCTTGCCAAGAAGATGGGCAAGAAGCGTATCATCGCTGAAACAGGAGCGGGTCAGCATGGTGTGGCCACTGCCACCGTATGTGCCTTGATGGACATGCCTTGCCGTGTGTACATGGGTGCTACCGACGTGGCTCGACAGCGCCCCAACGTGGAGAGAATGAAAATGCTGGGCGCAGAAGTGTTCCCCGTGCAGAGTGGCAACAAGACTCTCAAGGATGCCACCAACGAGGCCATTCGCGACTGGTGCTGCCATCCTGCCGACACGTTCTATATCATCGGCAGCACGGTAGGTCCTCATCCCTACCCCGACATGGTGGCTCGCCTCCAGAGCGTCATCTCCAAGGAGATCAAGGAGCAGTTGCTCGAAAAGGAGGGACGTGACTATCCCGACTACCTGATGGCTTGTATCGGCGGTGGAAGCAACGCTGCAGGTACCATCTACCATTATATTGACGATGAGCGTGTTAAGATAGTCTTGGGTGAGGCAGGTGGATATGGCATCGACACCCAGGAGACTGCCGCTTCGCTCAACATTGGTACGCCTGGCATCCTGCATGGCTCACGCATCAAGGTGATGCAGGACGAGGACGGTCAGATTATCGAACCCTACAGCATTAGCGCAGGTCTCGACTACCCTGGCACGGGTCCCATCCATTGCAACCTTTACGAGACAGGGCGTGCTCAGGTATTGCCCATCAACGACGACGAGGCTCTCGATGCTGCCTTCGAGCTAACTCGCATGGAAGGAATCATCCCCGCACTCGAAAGCAGTCATGCCTTGGCCTTGCTGCCCAAGATGAAGTTTAAACCCACCGATATCGTCGTGCTTACCGTCAGCGGACGTGGCGACAAGGATATGGACACTTATTTGAAAAACGCGAGATGAAAGTCTATAACTATCATACCAAGTCCAAGAAGATTCTTGGCGACCTCATGACTCCCGTCAGCGCCTACCTCAAGGTGCGCGATGCCTATCCCCAGAGTGCCTTGATGGAGAGTTCTGACTATCATGGAGGCGAGAATGCCAAGAGCTTTATCGGTCTTCACCCCATAGGCAGCGTCAGCATCGAGCATGGCGTAGGAATCGCCAGATACCCCGACGGAAAAGAGACCACGCTCAAGATAGAGTCCAACAAGCATTGTGCCCAGACCATAAACGACTTCCTGAACAGTTTTGAGATAACGGGCGACGACAAGGATTCTGCCGGCTTGTTTGGCTATACCACATTCAATGCTGTGCGCTATTTCGAGAACATTGCCGTGAAGGACGAGACACAGCAGGAAAACGATGCACCCGACATGCTCTACATCCTGTACAAGGACATCGTGGTGTTCGATCACTTCCGCAATGAGGTCACTATAATTGAATTGTTGCAGGATGGCGAGGAGGACGACCTCGACCAGTTGGAACGCGACCTCAACTCACGTTCCTATCAGACCTACGACTTTCACCCCGTGGGCGAATACTGGAGTACGCTGACCGATGACGAGCACCGTGCTAACATCAGGAAGGGCATAGCACACTGTCTTCGTGGCGATGTGTTCCAGATTGTCCTGGCACGCCGCTTCAAGCAAGCATACGAAGGTGACGACTTCAAGCTCTACCGTGCTCTTCGCAGCATCAACCCTTCACCCTACCTCTTTTATTTCGACTTCGGAGGTTTCCGCATCTTCGGTTCGTCACCCGAGACGCACTGCCGTATCACCTGCAATGCCGACAACGGCTATACGGCTTATATCGACCCCATTGCCGGTACCACGAAGCGCACGGGTAATGCTGCGCTCGACAAGCAGAATGCAGAATACCTGCGCAACGACCCGAAGGAGAATGCAGAGCACGTCATGCTCGTCGATCTGGCACGCAACGACCTCTCTCGCAATTGCCACGACGTGCACGTTGACTTCTACAAGGACATGCAGTTCTACAGCCATGTCATCCACCTGGTCAGCCGTGTAAGCGGCACCCTCGACAAGGATGCTGATCCCGTACAGGCATTTATCGATACGTTCCCTGCAGGCACGCTCTCGGGTGCTCCCAAGGTACGTGCCATGCAACTCATCTCCGAATACGAACCCCATTGCCGTGGTGCTTACGGTGGGTGCATCGGTTTCATCGGCTTCAATGGTGAGTTGAACCAAGCCATCACCATACGCACCTTTGTCAGTCGCAACAACGAATTGTGGTTCCAGGCTGGTGGTGGCATCGTGGCCAAGAGCAACGTTGAGTACGAGCTACAAGAGGTTAATAATAAATTAGGTGCTTTAAGAAAAGCCATTAGCATAGCAGAGAAACTATGAAAATAGTAATAATAGACAATTACGACTCGTTTACCTATAACCTTTCGCATCTGGTGAAGGAGTTGGGTGCCGACGTAACCGTATATCGCAACGACCAGTTCAAGATGGAGCAACTTGAGGAGTTCGACAAGATCATCCTCTCGCCTGGCCCAGGCATTCCAAGCGAGGCAGGCTTGTTACTCGATGTCATTAAGTCGTATGCGGGCAAGAAACCCATCCTGGGTGTCTGTCTTGGCCACCAGGCCATTGGCGAGAGCTTTGGGGCCCAACTCACCAACATTGGCGAGGTGGTGCACGGTGTAGCCACACCTTGCTACCTTACTGTCAGCGACTATCTCTTTGAAGGGGTTAAGACACAGCTCATCGAGGAGACATCAAAGGAGGGATTCCAGATTGGCAGATACCATTCATGGGTGGTGGATGCCAAGGGGTTGCCCGAGTGCCTGGAAGTGACGAGTGTAAGTGACGAAGGCTTTATCATGTCGCTTCGCCACAAGGAATATGACATCCGTGGCATCCAGTACCATCCCGAGAGTGTACTCACACCCGACGGAAAGACTATCCTTGGCAACTGGTTGAAGCACTAAAATCAGACAAACGTATTACCTTTCACCGCTGTCAAAAGTCCTTTCGCTCAGCGTGCCTTTAGACCGATGCTTTGCTCGCACAGAACACCCCAAGCGACGAAGGAGCAATAGCTCGGCATCCCGTTAGGATGACGCTTCGCACAAAGTGCAGAAGAAATTCTTTAACTCCTTTAGTGATGGTGAAAAAATAAATTGGTACGATCTAACCTCAGATTTTTGAGATGCCTTTGCTTCATGAAGAGGGCGCGATGCGAGCATCGTAACCGATGAATGAAACAAAAACAGCCAAAAAGATGAGTTGTTACCATAAAAAACTCACATCACAAATCGTACCAAGTTAATTTTTTATCATCACTTAACTCCCATAGAGAGAGAAAAAAATGAAAATAAAAAAATCTTCAATTTACTCTTTGGTTGTATTATGCGTTGTGTCTGGATATTTCTTGCGTACCATCCTGGTATGCATTAAAGGCCAGCATTTCAATACATACTTTATCGTGTCAACCGTAATATTTGCACTTAGCGTGATAAGTACTATTGTTAAGGTACGCGAGATTTTCAAGAATATAGAAAAATGAAACAGCAACTCACAAAACTCATCAATGGCGAGACCCTCTCCCGTGAGGAGACTTACCAGATTATGCTCAACATCACCCAGGAGCAATATAACGTACAGCAGATAGCAGCCCTTCTGATGGCCATGCAGACACGTGGTGTCACAGTGGACGAATTGCTGGGTTTCAGGGATGGTTTGCTCGAAACGGGCAAATATGTCAACTTTGAAGACTATGACACCCTCGACATCGTGGGTACGGGTGGCGATGGCAAGAACACCTTCAACATCTCTACCTGTTCGGCTTTCGTCATTGCCGGTGCAGGATACAAGGTCACCAAGCATGGCAACGGTGGAAGCACCTCTGTCAGCGGAGCCAGCAACGTGCTGCAGGGTCATGGCGTGAAGTTCACCGATGACGTGGATGTCCTGAAGCGCTCACTCGACGAGGCTGGCATATGCTATTTCCATGCTCCCCTTTTTGCCTATGGCATGAAGTTCGTAGGTCCTACCCGCAAGGCATTGCAGGTGCCCACCTGCTTCAACCTGCTGGGTCCCCTCGTCAACCCCTGCCATCCCAAGAACTCTTTCCACGGCACCGCCAACCAAAGTCAGCTGCGCCTCTACAACGCCATCCATCAGAAGATAGGTGACAACTACGGTGTAGTGACCAGTTATGACGGCTACGATGAGATATCACTTACCAGTGGTTTCAAGGTATGCACCAAATATTTCGAGAAGGTGCTCACCCCCATCGACCTCGGCCTCAAGTACGTCAAGCAGGAAGAGATCTTCGGAGGCAATACACCCGAGGAGGCCATCAAGATATTTGATGCGGTTCTCGAGGGCACATCCACTGAAGCCCAGAAAAACGTGGTCATTGCCAATGCTGCCTTCGGCATCAGCATCATGGATGCCAACCTCAGCATATCCGACTCCATCCAGGTCGTACGCGAATCACTCGAGAGTGGTAAGGCATTGGCAGCGTTCAAGAAGTTTGTTGAAATCAACTCATAAGAAAGATATGAAAGACGTACTCGACGAGATAGTAGCGTGGAAACGCATCGAGGTGGCTCAGCAGAAGGAGGCCATTCCCGCTCACGGCCTCTACCAGGAGGTGGAGCAGATGATGGCCGAAGGCAACTACAGCAAGCTGTCCATGCGTGGTTCTCTCGCAGCTTCTGCTTCGGGAATCATTGCAGAGTTCAAACGTAAGTCTCCCTCAAAGGGTTGGATCAAGGAGGAAGGTCGCCCCGACGTCATTCCTGCCTCCTATGCCCATAATGGTGCTTCTGCCCTTAGCATCCTCACCGACGAGAAATACTTTGGTGGCAGCATGCAGTTTGTTGAGATAGCACGCCCCACGGTTTCCATCCCCATCCTTCGCAAGGAGTTCATTGTCGATGAGTACCAAGTGTTTCAGGCTCGTCATATCCAGGCCAATGCCATCCTGCTCATAGCAGCATGCCTCAGCAAGGAGGAGGTGAGAAACCTCACCCGCCTGGCACACGAATTAGGACTTGAGGTATTGCTCGAACTGCACAACGAAAGAGAACTGGATTACTGCGACTTGGAGGCAGACATGATTGGCATCAACAATCGTAACTTAGGGTGTTTCGTCACAGACGTGCAGCATTCCTTCGACATGATTGGTCGCCTGCCTGCCGACGTACTCAAGGTGAGCGAGAGTGGCATCGGAAATCCTGCCGTGGTACGCGACCTCCGTATGGCTGGCTACCGAGGCTTCCTTATGGGCGAGCACTTCATGAAGTCTGATGACCCAGGTGCCGAACTGAAAAAGTTCATTGAGCAGATATAGGGGGGCAACGAGGTTTTGAGGTCAACGAGACAACAAGTCAACGAGACAACGAGCCATCCCCCCGGAACCTCCGGAATTTCCGGGAAAACCGGATTGTCCGGAAAACCACAAAGCTTGGCCCCCGGAAAACCGCAACCATCGCGCCAGCTTAATAATGAATTATACATTATGAATTGTGAATTGATAAAGGTTTGTGGTATGCGTGAGGCATCCAACATACGCGATGTGGAAGCATTGGGCGTCGATTGGATGGGTTTCATCTGCTGGCCCAAAAGCAGTCGTTACGTGGATAGCACCCCATCCTATCTTCCACAATGCCAGCGCGTGGGTGTGTTCGTAGATGCCGACTTTGACTTCATCAGCGAAAAGGTAGAGCAGTTGTCACTCTCACGCATACAGCTTCATGGCAATGAGACAGCCGAGTTCTGCCAACGGGTAAGGCAGACCTTCCAACTACCCGTCATCAAGGCCATCAGCATCCATAGTGTGGACGACGTGAAAAAGGCAGAGGCATATCACGGCATCGTCAGTCACATTCTCTTCGACACCAAGTGCAAGTGCGTGGGAGGCAGCGGCGAACAGTTCGACTGGGAGGTATTGCGTACCTACAAGGGTCCTACCCCATTCCTCTTGGCTGGTGGCATTGGCTTCAACGACGCTTCGCGGGTAAACGACTTCTCACACCCCTACTTCGTAGGCATCGACCTTAACAGTAGGTTCGAGGACAGTCCTGCACGCAAGAACATAGATAAACTCAAAAGATTTTTAACAGAATTAAATATATGAACCGAATTAATAGATTATTTGCTGAAAAGAACGAAAAGATTCTTTCTCTTTACTTCTGCGCTGGAACCCCAAGTCCGGAAGGAACGGTGGATGTGATACGCACCCTCGAGAAGCGTGGCATCGACATGATCGAGATTGGCATTCCCTTCTCCGACCCTATGGCCGACGGTCCCGTCATCCAGGATGCAGCCACCAAGGCGCTGCGCAATGGCATGACCCTGCGAAAGCTGTTCGCCCAACTGGCTGAGGTGCGCCAAGGTGAGAATGCCGTACAGATACCTCTCCTCCTCATGGGTTACCTCAACCCCATCAACCATTTTGGCTTTGAGCCATTCTTCAAGGAGTGCCAGCAGATAGGCATCGATGGTGTCATCATCCCCGACCTTCCCTTCCGCGACTACATGGAACAGGTCAAGCCTATGGCCGACAAGTATGATGTGCGTGTCATCATGCTCATCACACCCGAGACAAGCGACGACCGCATCCATTTCATCGACGAGCATACCGATGGATTCATCTATATGGTATCGTCAGCTGCCACCACCGGAGCACAGAGCGAGTTCGATGCTGCCAAGCAGGCATACTTCAACAAGGTCAACCAGATGTCATTGCGCAATCCTCGCATGATAGGCTTCGGCATCAGCAACAAGCAGACCCTCGAAAGTGCCCAGGCCAATGCAGCCGGTGCCATCATCGGTAGCAAGTTCGTCACCCTCCTCGATGAGGAAAAGGATGCCGACAAGGCCATCGACCGCCTCTTCGAAGCATTAAATAAATAAATTCAAGTTTCACCCTTGATCTTGTATAGATTTTAAGATAAAAGATTTTAAGAAGATTTTTAGCGAGTTTACGAGCGCCCCCTAATTATGTCGTTCATCTATTTTTAGGGTGGATTTTCACCAAGATTTTTATATGATTCAACACAGAGACACAGAAGCACTGAGATTTTATTGTTTTTAGAGAGCAAGAAAGAAAACTCTGTGTCTCCGCGACTCTGTGTTTAAGATAAAAATCCGAGGTAAAATCGAAATCAAAAATAAGGGAACGCTTTATTTTGGTGTCGGCTTACGGCCTCCGCTCAGCCGCTTGCGGATGCTTCGCACTACTTTTGTCCCGTAGGCAAAAGTGTCTGCAGAAGAATATCTCAGAAAAATCTAATTCAAAATCTATTTAAAACCAAAAGGAGTTAAAGAAGTTAAAGGAGTTAAAGAAGTTAAAGGAGTAAATTATGACTATGATATGTAAGAAAGTGATGTACCTGGGCGCATTTGCTCTGGCATTGGGCACAAGTACTTTGATGACAAGTTGCAAGGACAAGGAACAGCAGAGCACGTCCAACGAGAAGGCACTGGCTGATGACGATGACCTTCTAACAGGTCTGGGCAATCTGCTCAGCAAGAGCTGTGGCGAAGAAGGCTGTGAGGCCGGCGAAGAAGATGACGACGAACTGGAGCTCATCGACGTGGACACCATTACCGACGACGAGGACGGCACAGAGATTCCTGTGGCCTACTTCAAGTGTGGCAATGAGATCTTCCAGCTGATGGACATTGATGGCGATGGCACCTTCGACGTAGCCGTTTACGATGCCGATGACGACGGTGACATCACCGACGACGAAATTGTGGATGTCAGCTCAGAGGAAATCACCATCGACGCCATTGCCGAGATGGCAGGTTGCTCCATGGACTGCGATGAGACAGAAGGATGCAACGCCTCGTGCAATGATAGCGACGAATGCGAAAGCGGTACATGCAGTTCATCAGGTCGCCGACTCCAGCGTCAGCACCAAGAGGAAGCCGACGAGTTAGATCTTCCCGACTATGTGAACAATGCCCACGTCAAGGCATTACGTAAGAAATAGAAAAAACGCTCAAGGACAGCCCCCAAACAGCCTAAGGACAGCCCCCCAACCCCCGAGGGGGAGTAAGATGGATGAATACGGCCCGCACTAGCTAATTCTTCTCTCTTAATTCTTAATTTAAAATTATGGGTTGGGGGGCTGTTTCTCTCTTCTCTTTTCCTCACCCAGATTTAAAAATAGATTTTTACCAGATTTTAAGGCCGTAGGCCTACGCCAAATATGTCGTTCATCTAAAAAGACGCAAAGAATATAGAGAAAACCTCTGATTCTTTGCGTCTTTGCGTTTGAAAAATCATCGTGTAAGCCCGAATGTACACTATGCATTGTGAATTATAAATTGTCTTCATTTTTCAATTCCATAAGTCTTCCCGATATATTCCCGATATCAACCCGATATATTCCCGTTACATTCCCGTAGAAATTCAACCCGATGAAAAGAGATGTTTTGGGGTGATTGTCTCGTATTTGTGTAAAGAATTAGTTAAACTCATAAATAGATCCCCACTCCTTAGCCGGAAGTGGGGATCTATCTGTTGAATTACAAAGGGGGAAACCTAAGTTACTTCACCACAAGCTTCTTGCCAGTATAGGTGACCTGCTTGGTCTTGCCTCCCACTACGCTGACGGTGATGCGGAGGGGCTTGCTGAACTTGGCATCGCCCTGACGGTCGGAAATGGTAAGGGTACGCTTCTTGTCGTTCCATTTCAGCTTGAACGTGGAAGTGCCTTCTCCCTTCTCGTAGTCATAGCCGTCACCGGTATCCTGATAGACGTCAAACTCTGCATCTCGTCCCGGATAGACCTTGACCTCCCAGGGAGTATCGCTGTAGAGCTGACTGTATTCCACCGTCTGCGAGAGGGGCAAGATGCTGCCTTCGCGCATGTAATGGGGAATGCGGTTGATGGCTGACTTCACCTGAAGGGTCTGACCGCCCTCATAACGCTGATTGGTATAGGCATCGTACCAGGCATTGCCCTTGGGCAGGTAGACCGAACGTGTGGTACCCACATCCGACTCAGGACCCTCGGGCGAGGCATCGGTGACAGGTGCCACCAGCATGGCAGGACCGAACATAAACTCATCCTTGATGTCGAGCACCTTGCTATCGTGGGGATAGTCGAATGCCAGGCAACGGGTCATGGTGTAGCCGTCGTGCGTGATGCGCGAAGCGAGCGAATAGGTATAGGGCAACATGCGATAGCGCAGGTTGATGCAATCCATGATGGCATCGTAGAAACGTGTGCCAGGCTCACCAAACTGCCAGGGTTCGCGAGGGGTGTCGGAACCATGGCTACGCATCACAGGCAGGAAGGTGCTGTACTGCAACATACGCACGTAGAACTCACGATAGGCAGGATCCTTGCATCCGTTGGGGTACTCTCCTGCATAGAACCACGCCCAGCCCTTACGGGTGAAGAAGGCTCCGGCATCCACCGTCCAATAGGGGCAACCCGTAGCCATATAGTTCAGACCGGCAGGAATCATCTGCTTGAACTGCTTCCAGCTGGCATAGGTATCACCGTTCCACACGATGGTTCCGTAACGCTGCTCACCGGCATAGCTGCTTCGGGTAAGGTTGACCACTCGCTTGGCACTACTTGCCTCGCGCTGGTGCTCATAGATGCCACGGGCATGATACAGGGAGAAGAGCTGACTGCGCTCGTTACCCAGCGCATCGCACAGCTTTTTGCTCTGCAACTGCCAGCGCTCCTCATGGTTGTCGGCACCATAGTTGGCACCACGGTTCGACCAGTCGGCATCCAGAGGCTCGGAAGAGTCACACCACCATGCGTCGAAGTCGTTCTTGAAGAACTCGTTGTTGGCATAGCTCCAGTAGAGGTCGCGCGCCTCCTTGTTGAAGGCATCGTACACATTCTGACCGGGGAACAGGAATCCACGGTTCTTGAAATCGTCATACTGGGGTGAGTTTGACATATTGGGCCAGATGGAAATCATCAGTTTGGCATGCATGGCATGCACGTCGTCGGCCATCTTCTTTTTGTCGGGATAGCGAGAGGCTTCCATGCTCATCGTACCCCAGCTGCCATCCTTCCAGTAGTTCCAGTCCTGCACAATGCAGTCGATGGGGATGTGACGCTTGCGGAACTCACGCAGCGTGTTCACCAGGTCGTCCTGCGAGAAGTAACGCTCCTTGCTCTGCGTATAGCCAAACACCCAGAGGGGCATCATGGGAACCTGACCCGTAAGCCAGCGATAGGCCGACACGGTGGCATCCATGTTGTGACCCTTCATGAAGTAATAGTCGAGCGCCTGCGCTGCCTCCACCTCCACCACGGTGCAACCATTGGCCTGCGTGTCGTCGAACATCATGGCACTACCGGCATCCATCAAGAGGCCATAGCCTGCTGTGGAGTTGAGCACGGGCACCATGGCCTTCAGGTTGTGCTGGGCCAGATACTGCTTCTTGCCACGCAGGTTCATATAGTCCTCCATGTGCTGACCCAGACCATACATGGCCTCGCCCTGCTGCAACTGCAGCTGCAGGCGATACTGCCAGGTGCGACCCACGGTGTCACGACGCAACACGTCCATACGCTCCTTCTCGCCGTCCACGGTCTTCTCTATGCGACGTGTCGATTCATCATAGATGACGTTCTCGGTAACCTGAAGCGTAGAGGGATGTGGATTGTCATGCTCCTTCAGCAACGCCCTACCCTTGTGGTCGCTGTACGTAATCCTGCCCGTGAGGGTATTGATGCCCACCTGCAAACTGTCGGAATAGAGCACGATGTTGGAACCGGTCTGCTTCACATCCTTCAGGTACGTCTGGGACAGGGCATCGGGATAGACCTCTGCATAGTTGCATACGCCAGTAGTGTTCTGGTAACCTGCTTCGTGAGAGGCTGTCACACGCACGATGTCAGGACGGACGAACGTGACATGAAGCTGACTACCGTCGGCCAACGTCATCCCAACACCTCTTCCCTTCTCTACACGAACCTTATCAACATTAATCGCCGACGCGCTGAGGCACGCCGACGATATAATGGTAAATAAGGAAATACGACGAAGAAATCTCATAGTATCCTTATTATAGAGTCTTAGTTAATCAGATAAACCTTCTTGACACCCTTGTAAGAAGCAGTCACCGTGGCACGACCTGCCGCAATGGGACTCACCTCGAATGTCACACTGGGATCGGATGAAGTGGCCTTGATGCTTGAATTGGGATTCAGACGGCCATATACCTGATAACGGTTCACATCACAATAGCCATTCTGGTTGGTGGCGAAGATGGGGGTGTTGCTCATCACGATGTTCTGACCATCAATGCTGATCTGAACGGTGGGAACCACGGGAGCCTCGCAGGCTGCACCATTCTTGGAGAAACCAATTCCGTGAATGTCCACCAAACCACGGGGACGCTGGGGTTGCTGGGGCTGGCGACCACCGAAGCGGGGCTGCTGCTGCGCCTCCAGCACCTCAGGACCCTCTACCACGAGGTAGATGGCATGCTTGCCGGTAAGACCCTCTACTGCGGGCACTGCGGCACTCAGCATGACGGGCTTGGCCTGTGCGCCACCAAAGCCACCCCAACCACCACGCTGGGGCTGAGAGGCAGCGGGAACGTCGATCACGGCAATCTCCTTGCCATTCCAGGTGTTGTTGGCATAAGGACCATCGAGCATGACGTGAATCTTGCATGCCTGGGCACTGGGAGTCACGTTGATGTTGATCTTGGCGTTGTCGCCTGCCTTGACACCGGCAAAAGGCTTGCAACCGTTCTTCTCGGTGTCAAGACCACCGAAGCCAAAGTACTTCCAACCTACGATGGCACCATTCTTCAAGCCACACACATCCTGTGAGTTGTTCCATACATCCCAGGTGTCCTGCATGGCATTGTTGTCGGTGATGTAGCAGGCAATACCTGCAGAATAATACTTATAAGGATCAAGACCGAAGATCTGGAAACCCTCAGAGGTAACCTCGGCACCGGTGTAATGGTCGCCGTTGGAAGCCAAAGCACTCCACTCATTGCCCTTCACATAAGGATCATAGCCGATGATGCGCACCTTACCACCCTTGGCCACGGGCTTCTTGTCCCACTCAATCTTGACGGGAGCCACCATAGCCTGACGGGCATTGCCGAAACCACGGGGAGGACGATGGTAGAACACGTACCACTGACCGTTGATCTCCTGCAGAGAACCGTGGGTGTTGTGGGCAAAGTTGGTGGTGGTAAGCTTGGAACCATCCTCGTTGAGCACTACGCCACGAGAGTCAACCAACACACCACCTGAACGCCAGGGGCCCAGAGGACTGTCGCCATAGGCATAGCGAAGTGCCGAGTTGGTAGAACCCAAGCCATAGTCGGGACCAGAATAGCCCGAGAAGACCATGACATACTTGTTGCCTACCTGACGGATGGAAGAGGCCTCGAAGAAGTTGAACTCACCGGGGTTCTGACCCTTGTAGAGTGCAGGGTATTCGGTTCCCTGGGGGTCGCGCACCTCACCATAGCGTGAAGAGGCAGGGATGAAGTAGTCGTGAATCTGGGTACCAGGACGCACGCTGTACATGGTGTTCTGGTCGAGCTCAGCTGCCGTAGAGTGCTGGAAACCATAGAACACATAGGCGCGGAAGCCCTTGTCATAGTCCTTATCCTTCTTGTCGGTGATGTTCTCGATGAACACAGAGGGGTCGAAGTCAATCATAGATCCCTCCTTGCAACGACGGCCATCCTCGCTGGCATTGATGGGCACAAAAGGTCCGTTGGGACGATTGCCCTTGGCCACCATAGCCACACGGCCATTACCACGAGAGTGAGGATAGAGGTAATACACTTTCTTGCCATTCTCCTTCACCTCAACCAGGTCGGGAGCATACATGGTGTCCCACTGGCCATCGATGTAGTATTTGAAGAGTGAACCTTCGTTGCGCCACTGCGAGAGATCCTCTACAGGGGCTGACCACATACGGATGTCGGGACCGCAGTAGGCGGTGTTGGTGACATCGTGTGAACCGATAATGTAGGCACGATACTTACCTGGGTTGTCAGGATCCTCAAACACGCGAGGTTCACCATCGGGTACATGCTCCCAAAGGGGCAGATAGGGGTTCTGAGCCTGTGTGCTGGAAGCCAACATCAGCGCAAAGGCCGACAAAATGTGTTTTGTTTTCATTTTGAAAAGAATAAAATTAGTTTTTGCTAATAAAATTAGTTTTTGCAAAATTAGTTTCTAAGGTTTTGAGGTTCTGTGGTTCTGAGGTTAAGACCATACAACCTTAAAACCTTATAACCACATAACCTTAAAACTAAATACCTTGCAAAGATAATAATTTAATATAACTTTTCTAATCAAAAATGTTTCTTTTCTTAAAAACACGCGTCAGAATGCAACAAATACACCAAAAATGACACAAAATTGACACAAAATAGCATTTATGTAACATAAAATGTATCACAAACGCACAAATTATCTCCGTTTATTTGCCCGATTAGCAAAAAGGTATTATCTTTGCATTAACTAACAACCAAAATACAATATATACCATTAGACATGAAATACTCTATTGTAAGCAGGATATACATACTGATAACCATTTGCCTTTTTTCACAGCACATACATAGCCAAACCAACCGCCTTTATACCACACAACATGGATTGGCCACGAGTGACATCTCGTCACTATGTATCGACAGTCGTGAACTGGCATGGATTGCCGGTAAAAACACCATCGGATACTTTGATGGTGCACAGTTCCACTATATCCCCAACAACGACTCGCACACTGGACAGCCACTGTTCAACAATGCAATGGCTATCACGGAGGAAGAGAACGACAACTTCTGGGTGGCTACCAACCGCGGACTGATGTACTTTGACAGCCACAAACTGAAATTCGAGCACATAGAACTGAATGAGGATGAGGGCAAGTTCGGCGGCTACTCCATCAAACAGATTATCGACATTCCCACCCGTAAGAATACCAAACTCATCATCACCGAAGGCTATGGCGTGCACTTCTTCGACACAAAGACGCATAAGGTAGTAGAAAAGGAAACCCAGAAACTGCAAAAGCAGATCGAGGAATCGTTTGTTGTTACCGCATTCATCGACACCCGTAACCGCATTTGGCTTTCCACTATAAGAAAGGACTTAAAATGCTTTGATTCCAAGACACTTGAGCCTATCGACTTTGAAATATCGCCAAGTGCAAGGGAACTCATGCAGAAAAGCAACATGGCGGAAATAGTAGAGGTGAGGGAGCGAAAAGCACTCTACATGGCTACCTATGCCGGACTGCTGAAGTTCGACGAAAAGACACAAAGACTGGAACCCGTGACCAGCGCCATAGGCAAGAACATACAGGCTTTGCTCTACACGCAGAACAACGAACTGCTGGCCGGTACCGACAGCGAGGGAATATGGAAAATTAATGAGGATGAATCGTTGGAGAAATACGAGGTCAGCGACCAGCAGTTCGACCTCTCATTCGGTAAGGTGCGCGACATGGTGCAGGACAACGACGGCAACATTCTCATCGCCTTCTTGCAAAAGGGTCTGCTTGTCATACCCCATCGCAGGGACGAATTCCGCTACCATGCCATCTCGTTCCACAAGAACGACAAGAACACCTCGTGCATCACATCCATAGCCACCGACAGCAAGAACAACTTCTGGATTGGAACCGATGGCGCTGGGGTATTCTGCACACAGGGTGCCAACTTCCAGACGGCTAGCCCTGTCAACCAAGGTCTGCGCTCTCTCCTGGTGCAGTCGGTGGTAGTGGACAAGAACGACAACATCTGGGTGGCTACCTACGGAGGCGGTGTGCAACTATGGAAAGGCGACCACTTTGAGACTCCACACTGGCTGGAGATGCTTGCTAACATGAACATCAAGGGTATGCACTATGACAAGCTCAACAACCTCATCATAGTGGCATCCAACGGCAACGGTGTCTTTGTGCTCAACCCCGACACACACACGTTTGAGGGACGATGGGTGATGGGACAAAGTGCATGGATATCGACCGTATATGTGGACAACGACGAGACCCTCTGGATTGGCGACGTGTCGGGTGTCTATTTCATCGACAAGAACAACGAGCAGGGCAGTCTGAAGCCTGACATCGTGAAAGGTACGCCCAACTGCTTCATCACCCTGGGAAGTGGAAAGGATAAGAAAATGCTGATTGGTACCACTAACGGCATCATCATCTACGATGTGGCCTCACAGCAGACGGAACGTATGCTTGACCATGAATACATCGCGGCCTTCAACGAGTCGCCCAACGACATCTGGGTATCGGCCTCCAACCGCATCTATGCCATCAACAAGCAGACGATGAAGACGGAACGCTACAACTCCATCGGCGGATTCTATGTGGGCGAGTTCCACCAGGGGGCTGCACTCAACAAGAATGGGGAACTCTTCTTTGGCTGCGACAACGGCATCATCAGTTTCGACCCACGAGGCATACGACAGCCACATAAGATTGCCAGTCAGATTCTCTTTACCAGTCTGCGTGTGAACAATGCCATCATCAACTACAGCGACAGCACCGTCTATCTGGACAAGGCATTGCTCTATGCCGACAAGATCACCCTACCCTACGACGAGAACTCCTTCCGCCTTACCTTCAGCGCACCCCATCTGAGCTCACCCCGACAGGTGCAGTATGAATACATGCTGGAAGGCTTTGACGAGCACTGGGTGCCCTGCACACTGATGCAGTCGGCCTACTACAACAATCTGCCCTCTGGAAACTATACCCTGAAGGTGCGTGCCTACATAGAGGGCGACCCTGCCAGCGCCATCGACAAGTCCATACGAATCAAGGTAATGGCTCCCTGGTATGATACCTTCTGGGCATACATTATATATATATTGCTGCTTGCCGCAGGTGCCTATGCCACATGGCTGTTCATGAAAAACCGACGTGAGCAACGCAGAGCCTTGCGTGCCGCCTTGCATAACGAGGAAATCAAGGAGGCCAAACTGCGTATGTTCACCAGCATTGCACACGAACTGCGCAACCCGCTCACCATGATCGTATCGCCACTGAACCACCTCATCACGGTATTCGACGACGAGAAGGATGCGGCACATGCCAACCGCGAAAACGTGCAGAACAACCTGCACATCATGAAGCATAACTGCAACCGACTGCTCGACATCGTAAAGCAGATCACCGACATGCGCAAGATCGACGCAGGACAGTTCCACCTGCACTTCAGGGAGGTGAATATGTGTGAGTATATTCGCAACATCGCTACCTCGTTCCTCGGAGCTGCCAAGATGAAGAACATCACCTTCACGGTGGATGACAGCGAGTCGGTAATACCGGCATGGATTGACCCGGTTCACTTCGAGAAGATTATCGTAAACATACTCTCCAATGCCTTCAAGTTCTGTCCCGAAGGCAACCGCATTACCATGCGCACCCGCATCGTGGGCAAGAATGTGGAGATCAGCATCTACAACAGTGGTTCAAGCATTGAGGAGTCGGCACTGGAGCACATCTACGAGCGCTTCTACCAGGGCGACTCGGGCAAGAGTCACTCGGGTTCGGGTATCGGACTCAACCTGGCCTACGAACTGGTGAACCTGCATCATGGCACTATCAAGGCGCAGAACATCCAACCCGACGGCGTGGAGTTTGTGGTGACCATTCCCTTAGGGTCTTCACACCTCACCCCGGAAGAGCTGGCACAGCCCAAGGAGGAGGCGGAGAAGGAGGCCAACCATGACAGCGTGACCGTAAAGGTGAAAGACCTTGCCACAGAGACAAAGACGGAAGAAGGCAAGAGCGATACCACCGACACGAAGAGAATACCCTCCCTGCTCATCGTGGACGACAAGAAGGACATACTGGAATACCTGAAGGGTGAGCTGCAGGGTGACTATAACGTAAGTCTGGCATTCAGTGGCAACAGCGCCTGGAACATGGTACTGCAGAACCGCCCCGATGTGATCGTCACCGACGTGAAGATGCCCGATGGCGATGGCATAGAGCTGTGCCGTAACATCAAGGCTAACCCCGAACTTGACCACATACCCATCATCATGCTGACAGGCGAAGGCGACGAACAGGTTCAGCTGGAGAGCATCAACCTCAGCGTGGACCATTATATGCAGAAGCCTTTCAACATCATCATCCTCAAAGGATTACTGCGTCAGGTGCTGCGTGTACGCGAGAGTATGAAGAAGCACATCAAGCGTTCGGACATAAACAATGACTATGAAAGCATTGAGATGGATTCGGCTGAGGATCGTCTGTTTGCACGCATCAACGACTCCCTGCAGAAGCATATCGACGACTCGGAGTTTGGTGTGCAGGAACTGGCCGACGACATTGGCATCAGCCGTGTGCACCTGAATCGCAAGATGAAAGAAAGATACGGTTTGTCGCCCAACATCTTCATACGTAGCTTCCGTCTGAAGCAAGCTGCCTACCTGCTTGTACACAACAAGGTCAATGTGAGCGAGGTTGCCTATAGAGTAGGTTTCTCTACGCACTCATATTTCACAAGTTCCTTCCACGAATATTTCGGAATGACGCCCAAGGAGTTTGTCACAGCTCACGCTGACGGAGAAAACGACGAAGCACTCAAGAAGCTACTGGAGTAGCTTATCGAGCCTCCGGCCCTAATGAAAAGTGAACAATCGGCTGGCGCAGGGATTTTTTTCAAACACATTTGGTGGAACGCAAAGACGCAAAGACGCAGAGTTTTCCTTTTTAGTCTAAAAGACCTTTAACTTCTTTGCGTCTTTGCGTCTTTGCATTCAATAAAACACTCTGTGTCTCAGTGTCTCTGTGTTTGAAAAAAAACGCTGCACCCCCTCGGGGACTGGGGTTACTTAATGTGACTTTCTACTCCCTCCCCCGGGAGGGCTGGGGAGGGGTCATTCCCTCGGGAGCTTCATACAACGATGCTGCTTCCTGAAGCTTTTCTTTCATATAAGATACAGCTTGCGGAGGAGAGAGAATCTTGACACCAGGACCATAACTCATAAAGACAGAATACATCTCAAGGTTGATGACCACCTTTATTTCGAAGATAGAACTACCATCTTCTTCATTTCGACTTACCAACTTCTGGGAGGGATGCATGGGCTTTGTCGCAATGTATCGACTCTGCTTGCGTGATGCCCAGAACCTTATACGATAAGGAGTGCCATTGATACCTTTACTAACGCCAATAACGTCGTCAAAGAAATGTTCTGAGTCAAAATTAGGATTCTCACGGAAGGGCACATCCACCGGCTCTATGCTGACGATACGATCTAACGGAAGGTTGTACAAAAGAAGGTCTGATGCCTTACATCCGAACAAGAACCAGCGATTACGGAACTCCTTCAGCAAATAGGGACACAAGATATACTCTTGCGGCTGATTGGCAGGGAATGGCTTGTACAGGATTCGCAAAGTCTGCTTATGCGCAATGTAGTTGTACAGAGGGTTGAGAAGTCGTATTCCCTTCAAATTAGGAACGCTGTCAAAATGCACGATAGGCTTACAGTTGCTCTTGGTCATTGCCAACTTATCCTGAAGACGACTTACCACATCACTCATTTCAGAGAATTGGTCAAAGTCTTGCAGCTGACGAAGCATATCCACAGCCTCCTGCATCACCTCATAGTCGTTCTGCGACATCGGCATATTCGTTATGCTATAGCCAACCTCAGCATAACGGTAATACTTATTCTCATACACTTCAATCGGAGCATTGTAGCCGAGTTTATCAGAGCGCATCATCTGGATGTCTGCTTGCACGGTTCGTACAGACACACCTTTGCGGATGCCCTCCAAATCATAGAGAGCATCGCTACAGGCATCCACCAAGTCTTCGAGTGTCCAACGACGATAGCGGTTGCGAAGACAGTTATCTATGGTTTTATAACGGATAAGGGCGTTCTTGTTGGCTGGCATTGTGGTAAAGTAAGTGATCAAATTTATTTTTATAATGGCAAAGATACGTATTTCCAGCGCATCTCGTTTGCGTAGTTGAAGGAAAATGCACTTTTTTTTGTTTTTTAGTGATTTTTTTTGTGGTTACGCAGAAAGACTGCGTACCTCGTGTCTAATTTTGTACCCGAAAACAAGAAACAGGCGTTCTTTGACATATTGTAAACAAGGTAAAAGACCCTCTCCACCGCTTTGCGCATACATATTTCCCGTTGACAAAAGTCTCCCCCCATAATGGGGAGGATTTGGTTACAATCGCCTGATGATTGCCAAACAGAATGCGCCAGCCAATTATTCAGTATTCACTTTTTCACTTCTCGTGCAGCGAGAGTCTTATTTCAGCATCACTCTTATTCCCCTTCTGGGGTTAGGCGAACTACCCCTCTCCAGCGAGGAACTTTTCATTTTTTAATTAAAACAAAGAATAATATGGAAAGACTAAAATCAATTGTTGATGACTTTAAGTCATTCTTCTTCGTTACCGAACAAGATCCCAACTATGCAAAAGGTATTAACAGTACGTATGCTACTGTAGTTGCTAATATGTCAGAGGAGATTTATAAATCATTGATGTCTAAACTCGAAAATATTCATTTTGTCAACGAATATAAAGACATCATTGGAACTGACTCTGATATGAAACAAACCAAAGTCGCTTCTACTATCACGGTAGAACAGATGAAAGAGATTGCTCTCAAGTGTGGTCGCCTTCACAGACTCCAGGCGTGGCTAAGAGAAGCTGTCAAAGAGCGTGATAAGGCTAAAGAGGCCATAAAGAGAATCAACATCATCGACGTGTTCGACAAACCAGTAAAGCCTGAGAAACCAGAAATGCTAAAAAGTGAAGAAGCTTGTGAAATACTGGGTATTGAAATGCCAACCAGGCCAGAACTATTATCATTCACAGAATGGTTCAAGAAAAAGAATATCACTCTCCCAGAAGTTCCAATACTCACGGAATATACAGTAGAGAGTGTCATTGCAAAGATGTCTTTGAAAGAATATGAAGAGTATATTGGCAACAATTCCATGGCTGCTGTGCTTGGAAAACTTGTACATGATGATGGTCCCATCAAGCGTGCCTTTAACGAGCACTGTAACGCCATAGCCAACCCCAGAACGGCAGACGGCTGCGTGATAACCGCTCAGGAATCGATGATCTCACCCGAGGAGGCAGATAGTATCATCCCGATTTTTCTAAGTGCTCACAAGAAATACGAACGTAGAAAGAATGGTATCGCAAAGTCTATCAAGAATAAGGTGATGGAACTCCAGGTAGAAGAGAATCACAGATACAATCAGGCTATGCAAGAGTACCAAACCATCGTTTCTGACTATCGTAACAAGATGAGTGATGAGTATGATGCAGCCGTTGCTGAGTACAGCAAAACGATTGCCTTGATTGATAAGACAATCCTGGACAAGCATGCTGAAGATCAGGAGGAGTACACCAAGAGGTACAATGAATACAACGCAAAGATGGTGGAAAGAGAGAACAATTTCAATGAATATGTGATAAACATCAACAAATTTATCAATTCTTTTAAAATTGTCATTCCGAATGAAATCTTAAATGAGTTCAAGGAAATTGATTCTGAGCTCAGCAAAGAATGATAGGTAAGCATGCGAGAGAACATCTTGGTTCTCTCCTTGCTTTTTGTAATATCTTAGAAGAGGCTTATATAGATACCAATATTAGACGATAATATTTACATGTCAGATATTCTCTTATTGGAGTATAACAAATATTAGCAATTCGCAAACTGTCATCAATGCCAAACACCTTAATCTTATCTTTCAAAATGAAAGAAAGATCTTTGTCTTAGTGGCATGATGGTCTTCGGATTTGTTTTTGTCTTAGTCTTTATAACTTCTAAGATATTAACTATAGGGCAATAGTTTAATTGGATAAAACATGTGTAAACAAGATATAGGTTCGAATCCTATTTGCCCACTTCATAACAGAATGCCTTGTTGAGCAATATCGACAACTCCTGTTTACGCTCATCAACTCGCAGAAACATGAACACTAAAAAAAGCTCCCGAAGTACGAATTGCACTTCGGGAGCTTTTTATTATGTATCTATGTGAGAATGCCACAAAGAGGACTCACACATTGCTGACCATTAGTTAAACCACTTTACGTAGCAGAAGTCCTGACGATGAGGCAGGTTCTCGTTCTTGGGGAAGAGACGATAAGCCACCTTGAAGCTACCAGCGTTGTTGAGCGTGTGCTCCAACTCGAAGGTGTAGAGGTTACCCTCATTGCCTACAACCTTGAATTCCTCTACACTGTAGATGTGGTCAACACCTTCCTTATCGGTATTAAGAGTTACCAACTCCATACCCAGAGCATCCTGCAAACCAGCCTCGTCAACTACTACACGAATGGTGTACTTCTGACCTGCTGCTACAGTACCACTTACAATCTCCTCGGGCTTTGAAGCAGAAACAATATTGATAGCATCCCAACGCTCTGCCACGCTCTCCTTCCAAGCAGCAATCTCCTTAGCCAACTTGCAGTTGTCCTTCTCAAGGATGTTACGACGATCGCGCAACTTGTTGTAGAAGCGGCTATAGTAGTCGTCCAACTGACGCTTCATGGTGTAGTGAGGAGCAATCTGAGCAATAGAGTTCTTGATTACCTTCACCCAACCAGCGCTGTAACCCTTGGCGTTACGAGCATAGTAGAGAGGCATGATCTCGTTCTCCAACATATTGTAGATGGTAGCTGCATCGAGCTGATCCTGATGAGCCTGGTTCTGGTAGGTACGCTTAGCGGTAAGTGCATAACCAGCACCCTCACGGTAACCCTCGTACCACCAACCGTCGAGTACAGACAGGTTGACAACACCGTTCATCTCTGCCTTCTCACCCGAAGTACCTGATGCCTCAAGAGGACGAGTAGGTGTATTCATCCAGATATCCACACCAGAAACAAGGCGACGAGCCAACTGCATATCGTAGTTCTCGAGGAAGATAATCTTACCGAGGAACTCAGGACGCTGGCTGATCTCGTAGATCTTCTTGATCAAGCCCTGACCTGCACCATCAGCGGGGTGAGCCTTACCGGTGTAGAGGAACTGCACAGGATAGTTGGGGTTGTTGACGATCTTAGCAAGACGCTCCAAGTCGGTGAACAACAGGTGTGCACGCTTGTAGGTAGCGAAACGACGACCGAAACCAATCAACAAGGCATTGGGATTGATTTTGTCCATGAGGTTAACCACACGGCTGGGATCACCCTGGTTCTTCAACCAACTCTCACGGAACTGCTCACGGATGTAGTCAACGAGCTTGGTCTTGAGAGCCATACGGGTCTTCCAGATCTCCTCATCGCTCACGTTGTAGATAGCCTCCCAGATGCTCTGGTTTGACTGATCGCTGAGATGGCTGGCATCGAAGTGCTTGGCATAAAGCTTACGCCACTCGTTGGCACACCATGTGGGGAAGTGAACACCATTGGTAACATAACCTACATGGCTCTCCTCGGGATAGTAACCGGGCCAGATGCCGTTGAACATCTTCTTGCTGACCTCACCGTGCAACCAGCTCACACCATTAACCTCCTGTGAGGTGTTGCAAGCGAAGGTTGACATACAGAAGCGCTCGCTGTGATCATCGGGGTTCATACGACCCATACCGATGAACTCATCCCAAGAGATGCCGAGGAGCTGAGGATAACCGCTCATATACTTGCTGAACAAGCCCTCGTCGAAATAGTCGTGACCTGCGGGAACGGGAGTGTGAACGGTGTACAGAGAAGAGGTGCGAACCAACTCCATAGCCTCGTTGAAAGAGTAACCCTCCTTCACATAGTCAACCAGACGCTGTACGTTGCAGAGAGCTGCATGACCCTCGTTGCAGTGGTAAACATCCTTCTTGATGCCCAGCTGCTTGAGCAGCAATACACCACCAATACCGAGCAGAATCTCCTGCTTCAGACGGTTCTCCCAATCGCCACCATAGAGAGCATGGGTAATGGGACGGTCGAACTCGCTGTTCATATCATTATCGGTATCAAGCAAATAAAGCTTTACACGACCTACGTTAACACGCCATACATAAGCATGAACATAATAATCCATATAAGGAACGTCAACCACCATGGGGGTACCGTCCTCATTCAACTGCTGCTCAATGGGCAGTGAACCGAAGTTCTGAGCCTCGTAGTTAGCAATCTGCTGACCATCCATTGAGAGGGTCTGTGTGAAGTAACCATAACGATACAGGAAACCTACAGCACACATATCCACGTTAGAGTCGGAAGCCTCCTTGATATAGTCACCAGCCAAAATACCAAGACCACCTGAGTAGATCTTCAATACCTGGTTCAAACCATACTCCATGCAGAGGTATGCCACACTGGCACGCTTGCTGTCGGGCTTAACGTCCATGTAGGTGCGGAACTGCTTGTACACGCCATCCATCTTCTTGATGAATGCCTTGTCGATAGCCATCTGCTCGAGCTTGTCATGGTCGATGCGCTCCAGAAGGAGAACGGGGTTCTGCTTAACTTCCTCAAACAACACCTCGTCGAGGTCGCGGAACAAGCTACGACAGTCGTGGTTCCAAGCCCACCACATGTTGTGTGCCAACTCTTCCAATTTGTTCAAGGCTTCGGGAATGTTGCTTTTCGCAGTGATAGGGCGAAAATAAGCCTGATTGCTGTTACTTGCTTTGATTTTCATAAATAAATATTTTTATTTAGTTATCTATATTCTTGTAATGTAAGAGCTTACCTTTTGGGTTGTAAGTCTAATTGCTTTTGGGAAAGATACAACCTCTTTAGTTTTTCTTCAGATACATACGCGTACGCATATTCTCAATGGCAATACGATATGCATCATAGTAATAGGTAATGAAGTTCTTCCAGAGTGCCTTGTCGGCCAGCAATGCAGCCTTCTTGCGAACTGCATCGGTATCCTTCTTGTTGAAGTTCGACATGCGCAACACGGTATCCTTGATTGCCTCGCATACATCATTGTAATTGAAGTCGTTACGCTCAACTACCTCAACTCCGTCTTCCAGACGGCTCTGCGCTCCCTTAACCTTATTAGCCCACATACCGAAGCCACTCAAGCTGGTAGTCACACAGGGCACCTTGAAGGCCACACTCTCAAGTGGAGTATAACCCCAGGGCTCGTAATACGAGGGATATACACTAAGGTCGTTACCAATAAGCAGATCGTAATAGTGGGTGTTGAAGATGCCATCCATGCCATCCAGGTAGCAAGGCACGAAGATCACCTTCACACGGTTCTCGGGCTGATTGCGGAGGTTCATCCAGTTCAGCATACCGGTCACATTGTCGCCGTCATACTGATGCAGGTTGTGGGTGATGATGGGATTGTCGAGAGGAGTACAGAAGGTCATTCCGCTCTCCAGGCGCTCTTTCAGATCCTGTCGTGGACCAGCCTGCCATCCAGGCACCTCTACGAATGCCAGCACGTCACGATTCAAGGCTGGATCGTCATTAAGGCGACGCATGGCAGCCAGGAACACATCGATACCCTTATTCTTAAACTCATAACGGCCACTGGTAGCCACGATGAGTGTCTTGTCGTCAAGTGAGGTACCCATCAGGGCATTTGCCACCTCAAGCAGTTTGGCACGAGCAGCCTTACGCTTCTTGGTGAATTCCGAGGCCTTAGGCACAAAGTCTGCCTCAAAACCATTCATCAAAATGGCATCGCACTTCTTGTCGAGCAGCTCCTCACACTCCAAACCCGTCACATCGCTGACGGTAGTGAAGCAATCCACATTGTGTGCTGTCTGACGCTCGATGCTGTGCTTGGCTTCCATATTAAGCTCCTGAGCCATCTGGTTACCATTATAATTATTGAGGTAAGCATAGAGGGGCTTATTGTTGCCGGCAATGCTACGACCAATGCTGGTGGCATGAGTGGTGAAGATAGTGGCAATCTGAGGCACATTGCGACGAATATAAAGGGCACCCAAGCCAGTCATCCACTCATGAGCCTGATAGACCACATTCTCGCAATTCTTTGAAAGATAGAAATGATAGTAGCTTTCCACTACCCTGCCCGCAGCATAGCTGAACATCGAAGCCTCGTCATAGTCACCATAAGCATGAAGCGAATCTACATGGAAAGAAGCATAAGCCTGACCATAGAGTTCATTCTTGATGGCAAAATATGGGGTAAAGTCCACAAGTACCACAATAGGGCATCCAGGAATGTTCCATCGGCCAACACGTACATGCAACTGTTCTTCGCAAGCTTTCTGACGCCATTCAGCAAAAAGCGAAGCATCTTCCATAAACAAGGGATTTTCCTTTCCCTGCCAGAAATCGGGACCTATAAATACGACCTTGTCAGTAAGGGCATCTTGTAGTGTCTTGGCGCGCGTTGACAGAACCGTGTAGATGCCGCCAACCTTATTACACACCTCCCAGCTAGACTCAAAAATAAAATCGGGAGTAAACATCTTGTTTTCCATTTAACGTTAATTTTTCTATCTTTCTACCTAAAACTTGTGCAAAGTTATACATTATATACTGAAATATAGCCTATTATCGAAACATTTTTTGTTAGATATTCGTTTTATTGATTAAAATCAATTACCTTTGCAATAGAGAATTACAAGACAAAATCATCTCTCAGTTGTCACTTTGACACAAAAAACATATAAGAGAACGTTATTTTTTTACAAAAACATAATATAATATGAGAAGATTGCTACTGTTTGCGATGCCTTTCTTTCTTTTATCAGGCATCAAGGCCCAGCACATAGACAAAGAGGAAGAACCCTGGCGAATGAAACTCCTGTCAACAGAAGGTGAAATCAAGCTTTTCATCGACCTGTACGAGGAGAGCATCCAAGTGCCCGGCATGGATATGTTCGGTCCGATGAATGGATACATGGGTGGCAACATCTATGGAGTATGGATGATCACATCGCACAGCATTGACAACAACAAAACCTGCAAGTTCCGTCTGAGCAACGACCTTGGGTCGGAAGCACAGGAGTGCGTCCTGACACAGGAAAACGACAGCATCTACAAACTAACCCTTAAAGGTGGAGTGAGCATCAAGAAGGTGGTCAACAAGAAACTGGTAAAACTGCCAGCCACCATAGAGTTCAAGCGCAACAAATAACAAGAGAAAGGCTATCTCTTAAACCTAAATAAATATCACATAACCTAAATTTAACATTATGAGTAGATTTTGTTCACATTGCGGTAGTCCGATGAACGACACCGACAAGTTCTGCATAGCATGCGGAACCAAAGCAGCCAATCCTGTACCCGCACCTACCGCGCAACCTGCAGCGGCACCCAATGCACAACCTGCAGCAGCACCTGTAGCACCCAATGCACAACCTGCAGCAGCACCTACCATGCAAACA
>JAZLKL010000182.1:0-15635 GCA_045597585.1 Bacteroidaceae bacterium
GGCAAATATTGGTGAATATGTCTTCAGATGGCATCTACCTTCAAAACATAGCGATTTCTCGGTAAAACGGGGCGGAAAATGCGGAAAAAACGGTAATTACCGATTTTGCGGTACTATTTATATATAGTTTACCAAGATTTCGAGTTCATTTGTGCGTATTGCAGTAAATTTGCATTGGTAAAGTTATAACCGTATGTTTATATTATATGGTTTTCTGCGAAATTTTTGAATAAACATGTTATAAAGAATGAAAAAGAATGTTTTATTTCTCGGAGTGGGTTTAGGATGTCTATCCATGCTCACCTCATGCGTGTCAGATGACAGAACTTTCGAACTGGAGCCTGTATCGCAATCAAAGGGTACATTGTCTTTGAGCCTTGATTCTCATGCTGACTTCATGGCACAGACACGTTCTGTAAGCGAGGATGCTTACAAGAACACTTCAAACTATCTGGTTCAGATTATTAGTACTGCCGATGACAAAGTGATATTGGAGTGCAAGGCTTCTGAGCTGAATACTTATCTTCCCAAGACTGTTGAGATTGGTAGCTATCGTATCGTTGCCAGCTATGGTAAGGAGTATGATGCCAGCAAGGATGAGTTCTTGATGTCTGGTAACACTACCGTGACAGTAAAGGCTAACGAGGAAAAGAATGTGGTTGTGAACTGCGCTCCTACCTGTGGTAAGATTTCGGTTGCATTCGATGCTGCCATGGCAACCTACTACGAAGATTATAATGTGACTTTTGGTGGCACCCAGCTTCTGGGTGACAAGACCATCTCATGGAGCAAGACTGACAGCGAGCCTTGGTATGTGGGTCTGTCAGAGGATGGTGAGAAGATAACCTATACCATCAGCCTTACCACCAAGGATGAGTATCTGCATCAGGGTGCTGAGGGCGAGACGGCTACTGCAACCGGTACTGCAACTGGTTCGTTCCAGCTTGAGCGCAACAAGGCTCACAAGTTGACCATTAAGCCCAGCTATACCGCTACGAACGAAGGTGCCATGCAGCTTACCATCACGGTTGACGATAGCACCAATGACAAGGAGATTACCTACGAGATTCCTGTTACTTGGCTTTAATCTACATACTGACATAATTAATCATTTACAAAATTTAGAATTATGAGAATATCAAATAAAATCCTCGCTGGTGTATTTAGCTTGGCTGCTCTCACTTCTTGTGTAAGCGAGACAATCGAGATTGGAGGCGAAGGAACCGGTATCGCTATGCTGAATGTAGATTTGTCGAAGCCACAAACTCGTGCAGTCAGCGAAGTGAATAATTTCCCTGTTGTCATTTATGATGCAGAGGGTAAGCAGGTGCAGTCATACAGCACCGTAGCAGAGGTGCCTGCTCAGATTACTATGGCTGTGGGCAACTATGTTGTGAAGTCGCACACTCCTGGTGAGATTAGCAAGCGTATGGATGCTCCTTATTACAGTGGTGAGAAGAGCATGGAAATCCTGAAGGGTGTAACCTCAAAGGTGGATGTGCTTTGCAAGATGCAGAACAGTATCATCACCGTGAACTACGTAGATGGTTTCAAGACGGTCTTCACCGACTGGGAAATCACCGTTGACGATGGCAGCAGCACCGTTCTCTCTTTCACTCCCACCACTACTGAGAATACCGTACATTGGTATTTTGGCGAGGGTGGTGTAAAGGAGCTGACTGTGAACTTCCGTGCCACTACCATTGAGGGTGCTCCTGTGTCAAGCCGCCGTGTACTGACTAAGGATCAGGCTGACGAGAGCTATGATGACGACCGCGTGAACTTCACCGGTGGTGATATGCTGGTACTTAACTTTGCTCCCGTTGAGTCAACCGATGGTAAGTTGAGCGGTATCACTATCAATGCAGACGTAACCTTCACCGAGACCGATGAGACCATCAATGTAAACGTGGTTGACAAGGATGCTGCCCCCGTAGATCCCTCTGACAAGGGTGATGGCGAAGGTCCTGGTAGCGGTGATGCTCCTGCTGGTGGCTCAATCACACTCAACTTGCCTGCTGATATGGTTGTTTCTATCACTACAGATACCTCATTGGGTGATACTTATATTGAGGCAGCCGCTGGTATCAAGAGCATTCAGGTAAAGATCTCTTCTGACAGCGATGAGATGATTAGCTCTTTGTCAGATCTTAATGATAACTATGGTGTTGACTTTGTAAATGGTGCTGAGATTGTGGACAATCAGGATGTGGTTAGCTTGTTCGTAGATTTGGGTCAGCCCCTCTCTATTCCCTCTAAGGGCGACAAGAGCTATACCTTCCCCATTGGTAACTTCTTCAACCTGTTGGCGTTCCTTTCTGGTACCCATACATTTGATTTGGTAATCACCGACATGGATGGCAACACAAAGGCAGGTAAACTTACTCTTACTGTAGAATAACATTCACAAAAATGAATATCATAAACGACAAAACGATGAAAGCAATATATTCCTTTATCGCCGTGATTATGCTATCCATGCTGGCAGTTTCTTGTAACAACGAGCTTGAGATGGCTGATGAGGTGGGCTTCTTGAAACTGGAAGTCAACACGCTGACTTCTACGCACACTCGTGCTGCTGCCCCCGCTGACTACAATGCAAAGACATTGCACGTACAGATTGTTGACGAGAGCAATAACGTAGTCCTGTCAACCGATGACGTTGATAACGACAAGAATTTCCAGGGTAACATTGCATTGACTCCTGGTACCTATACCATTACCGCCAGCTCGGCTGGTTGGGATGGAAGCGACTCAGGCTTCGATGTTCCCTACTATGTAGGTTCCACCACAGCCACTGTAGCTGCCAAGACCTTGACCCAGGCTGATGTGACTTTGACTCAGGCCAACGTGAAGGTTACTGTTAAGTACGATGAGAGCTTCTCTACCTACTTCAATCAGGCAAGCTGTAAGGTGTCTTCATCTATCAGCGGTGTGGCTTCCCAGACCTTTGAGTTGGACAACACCCGTTCGGCTTACTTCCCCGTAGGCGACCTGAACTTCTTGCTCACTGCCACCAATAAGGCTGGTCAGACCAACACCATGAGCGAGGACGTGACCGATGTGAAGGCTCGCGACCATTATATCATCAACTACAAGATTGCTGAGGCTGGCTCAATGGGTGGCGTAAGCGTAAGCGTGGATGATGAGAAGCAGTCATATACCTTCAATATCGAGGTTCCCCGCAAGAGTTCTACCGCTATGCAGGCAAATCCTGTAGATGCATGGAGCAACTTTGTTGACTTGGCTGGTTCGGTAACTGCAAAGACTTCTTCTTTCAACAAGTCAAGCCTCACTATGCAGTATAAGGAGAAGAGTGCTGCTGACTGGACTGAGATTGCTGCTTCGGCGCTCGTAAGCGAGAAGGAGGATCAGTACAGCTATCGTCTGAAGAACCTTAAGCCTGGTACAGCATACACTTACCGTTTGAGCTACAATGATGGTGACTTTCATGTAAACAGTAATGAGGTTGACTTTACAACTGAGGAGCAGGGTCAGGTTGAGAACTCAAGCTTTGAGGATTGGTTCCAGAATGGCAACTCATGGTATCTGGGTGTGAAGCCAAATCCCGTTCCCGATCCCCTTCTTACCTATTGGGGTAATAGCAACCCAGGCTCTACCAGTATGGGTGCAAATTACAATGTTACCACAAAAAATACAGATAAGAATTACATCGTTTCTGGCGAATCGTCGGCAAAACTCGGTACAAGATATGTTATCATCAAGTTAGCAGCCGCATCGCTCTATACAGGTAGCTTCCGTGGACTTATCGGTACCAATGGTGCCAAGCTTGATTGGGGTGTTCCCTTCACTTCTCGTCCCACTGCGCTTAAGGGCTATATGAATTTCACCAGTGGAAATATCACTCGTGGAACTAAACCCAGCGGTGTGGATTGCCCCGATAAGAATAGTAAGGACGCTTGTCAGATATTCTGTGCATTGCTCACAGAACAGCTTCATGTGGGCGGTAATGCTGAAGCGAAAGCTGATGATGAAAAAGGTTTGCCCAAGTACGAAAAGAGTACTACCATTAACTGGCAAACTGATCCTCGTGTCATTGCATACGGAGAACTTACTAAGTTCGACGATAGTCCTGCAAACGTAATGGAGGAGTTTATCATCCCCTTGAAATATCATACGCTTGACACTAAGCCTGCATACATGCTGATTGTTTGCTCGTCAAACAAGTGGGGTGACTACTTCTATGGATGTGACAAGAATGTGTTGTATCTGGATGACTTCTCATTCGAATATGGAGAACCAACCAAATAAGTAATTGATGAGGAAAAACTTATCGAATAGTATAAAGCTGATGCTGCTGCTCTCTTTCATGAGTGTAGCAGCATCGGCTCAATACGTTAGTAACGGAATCAAGACAGTTCCGGTAGGTACATCGGCCAATCTTACCTTGGCTTCTATAGGTCAGAATGCGTTAACTACTACAGCCAACGCATCTTTTGTTAATAGGGAGAACCCTTCTCTCTTCAATATGGGCAGCTATAACTTACTTCCCGAGAAGGAGGATAAGGCAGAAAGTCCTGTAGTGGATGCTTCGGTGGACAGTATGAAGGTGACGGTATATGACAAGATGATTGCCAAGCGCCATATTCAGCGTGTGGATCGTAGCGATATGAAGGAAGTGTTTATTCCCAAAGGTCTTGTTATGGTAGGAGCTTTGGTAAACTATCATGAGTGGAGCAACGAGGATCAGACCTTGCTGGTGTTGAAGAATTTTAATTTCAAGGGTCATGTGTTGACCGTTTCACCTGCTCTGGCTTATTTTGTTTCTGACAATTTGGCTGTTGGTGGTCGTTATAGTTACAATCGTAATTATTTTGACATGCCAAGTCTGGACCTTAACTTGGGTGAGGACTTCAACATCAATCTCGAAGACCTCTATTATCTGGAGCATGAGCATGAGGGTAGCCTTTTCATGCGCTACTACATGCCCCTCTTTGGCAGCAAGGTGTTTGGTGCCTTTACCGAGGTACGTGCCACCTACTCGCGCACCAATGGCAAGAACAGCACCGGTCGTCGTGATTTGGAGTATGGCATCAACACGTTGGATGCTACCTATGGCAACAGCAACATGGTGCAGTTGGGCGTCACGCCAGGCTTGTGTATCTTTGTCACGGATTTTGCTGCGGTTGAGACATCCATTGGTGTTTTTGGCATCAACTATAAGTGGAGCTCACATAAAAACCTGCATCCCAATGCTTCCGAGTATGAGTATGGCAAGAACCATAGCGGTGGTGCCAATTTCAAATTCAATCTCTTTAGTGTAAATATTGGTTTGACGTTCTATTTATGAACCATCTACGTTATCTACATCCTCGTCGCATGCTGTGGCTTATGGCCCTGCTCTGTTGTTCTTGTGCCATCAAGGATGACCTTCCCTTGCCATTCGCTAAGGCGGAGATAGTTGACTTTGCAGTGGAAGGACAGTGTGATGCCAACGGAACAGGACCCGCAGAAGCCGTCATCGACCGTGACCATCGCACCATTCAGGCGTATGTGCACGATGGCGTTGACATCTCATCATTGCACATCGAGCGTATGGAGGTTAGCAGCGATGCCACCGTCACCATCGATGGTACCGACATCACCTTCAAGCCCAACAGTATGCTTCTGCCCACTCTCGACTTCTCCAAGGAGGTCAGTTTCACGCTGAATACTTATTATAAGTTTCTGTGGAAAGTGCATGTGCAGCAGGTGGTGAGTCGTGAGGTTGAGGTGGAGAATCAGGTTGGCAAGCCTGTGATTGACCCTGTGAATCACAATGTAGTAATCTATGTGTCTCCCACTCAGCGACTTTCACAGATCAAGGTGCTTAAGATGAAGTTGGGCGGAGATCATGGTACAGTATCGCCCGATCCAGAAGGACAGATCATAGACTTCACCCGTCGCAAACAGTTTACCGTGACCTATGCCACCAAGCCTGGAAGCGAAAAGTGGGATGTGTATGTCTATAATGCAGAAAAGAACATGGCCACTTCCGCTCAGGTCTTTGCACATGCGGTGAAGGCATTCGTGAGTGGCGATATTCAAAACGGCTCTGTTCCCATAGTGGAGTACTGCCAGTCGGGTAGTGAGGATTGGATGCAGTTGTCTGCCGACAAGGTCAATGCCTCTAACGGTTCGTATGCAGCTGTAATAGATGGTCTGACTCCCAATACGAGCTACGACTGCCGTGTGCAGGCCAGTGGGTCTGTGTCTGACATTCAGCATTTCACCACCGCTCCTGTAATTGCGTTGGAGAATGGTAGCTTTGATAACTGGAGCATAGAGGGTAGTGGCAAGCAGGCTCTCTATCGCCCCTGGGCAGAAGGTTCAACCAGCTATTGGGATACGGGCAACCGTGGTGCCACCAGCGTAGGTTCGAGCAACAGTACCTATCTTACCGAGGGCGGTCGCACCTTTGCCAATCTGCAGTCAAAGTTTATTGTCATAAAGTTTGCTGCGGGTAACATCTTCACCGGTACATACCTAAAGACCGATGGCACCAATGGCATTCTGGGCTTTGGCCGTCCTTTTGAGAGTTTCCCCACTCACTTGCGTTTCGACTATAAGTTCCATTCTTCCATCATCAACCGTGGTGGTACAAAGTGGGACGATAATTATAGCCGTTACCTCAGCAAGGCTACCTACGACCAGTTGCGTGGCCAGCCAGACAGTTGCCAGATCTATGTGGCATTGATTGGCGATCAGGACGAGGAACAGTTCGAGGGTGTAACTTATCCTTACATTATTCGTACCCGTCCGAGTGAGCTTCATCTTTTCGATCCCCATAGCGACAATGTCATTGGCTATGCACAGATTACACAAGGCAACAGTGTGGAGAATTGGTCTACCGAGACGCTCACCATCCAGTATCGTCACCATGACCGCAAACCTAAGTACATCATAGTAGTTGCTTCAAGCAGCAAGTATGGTGACTATTTCGTGGGAGGTGATGAGTCACTCCTGCAATTGGACAATATGGAGCTATTATATGAATGATGAATGATTTTTTGATGAAGACAAAGTATTACATATTCTACCTGCTGACACTCGTCTTAGGCATTTCTTTCGTGGCTTGTCAGTCGGACTTAGACGTTGAGGCACCTCAGGGGTCTTTGCTTGTCACGTTGGACAATGTATCTACAGCCACACTCACGCGCAGCACACCTGCCCAGTTGGGTGCAGACAAGTCGCTTTTTAAGGTCAGGGTGTTGGATGGCGAGGGTACGGTGGCACATGAAAGTCTGTTGACTGATGCTGAGATAGCCTTGCCTACCGGTGTCTATGGTGTGGAAGCTTATTATGGCGAGAATCCCGTGCTGGCACTTGATGCTCCTTATTATTATGGTAAGGTTGGTAGTGTCAGTGTACAGAAGGGCGAGGTGGCCAACGTAAATCTTACGTGCAAGGTGGCCAATGCCCTGGTGTCGGTGCGCTTTGGCAGTAATGATGCAGACCGTGCACGTTTTGCAAGTCAATACGATAGTTATTCTGTAATAGTTCGTTTGGGCGAGTCAATTTGCACTATCGGTCACAAGACACCTAATGCCAGTGCCTACTTCCGTGCAGGCAGTAGCGTGAGCCTTGAGTTCGTGGGTGAGCTTAAGTCGGATGGTCAGAAGGTATCTACGGTTCTCGATTTGTCAGGAACATCGTTCCCCACTGTCTTCCTGGCGGCAGACCATGCCATTGTCACCCTTACTATTCCCTCTGACCAGAATGAGACAGGCATCAATATTGACAAGGTGGAGCTGGAGGAAGCTACTCTGCAGCAGACTCTTCCCTTGGGATGGATGCCTGCTCCTGTGGCCTCTGCTATGCACCAGTACGATGCTGATGGCAATCTGCTGGGTACTGACATCACCTTCACTCATTCTTTCCCTGGCATGGAGTGGAGAGCTGAGGTGGCTGACGCGGAGGGTACTTTGGTACGCACCATAGAGGGCACGGGCGATATCACCTCGCTTTATAACCAAAACGATGCGTGGCCTTATCTGCCTGCAGGGACTTACAAGGTTGCCTATTCCGTGAAGATGGGCGATGCTTTCTCTCAGGTAGCAGAGCGCAGCATTGAGGTGGAAAACCCCTCGTTGCGAATCGTGTTCGGTGGCTATACTTCGTTCTCAAAATACAAGGAGGGCGACGTAACCGCTGCCAATGCCTGTGACGGCCATACTTTGTATGCCCCCTCGGTACGTCTGAATGTGGCTTCGTCGTTGCTTCAGCATGCCAATTATGCTTGCTCTTACACCACCAAGCTGAATGATGTCACGCTAACGGGAACGGAGTCGATGGATGGTGTGGTCTATCCCAGCCAGACAGGGCTGTCTGCCAGTCTGACGGCATATTCGCTGACGTGTACGGCTAAGTTCGGTCAGCAGACCATAGAGGGTGAGGGGCAGTACTTTATCACAGGACTCCCTGCTGACTTCACTTCTCCCACTACTGCCAGCGGTTGGACAGCCAGCAATGCCAACAACGTCACATGGAATGCCGACAACGTCAGCATAGGCAATGCCAACATCACAAACAATGGTTTTGCCATTCCAAAGGGAACTAATGTCAATTGTGCATACAAGTCAGTAGTTCAGAGAGGTAACCTGCTCCAGTCAACCACTTTCAGCCTTTCGGTAGGTGATGACGAGTTTTATTCCGTGAGGTCTGAGTCTTCAATTTTTGGTGGTGGTCAGACAACACGTGACGGAAATGTAACGAAGACCTTGACACAGGATGCCACGAGTGTAAGGGCGGCTAATACCAGCAACACACTCAAGGCAACCGTTAGCTCATTGGTTTACACTTACGCTAATTAATTTGCAAATACATGCAGAAACTAAACTATATCCCTGTTCTGCTCTTTGCCTTGACAGCCTGTCAGGAAGAGGAGATTGTACCCGACAACCTTTCGGGCAAGGGAACGCTGAACCTTACGCTTGAAACATCACACAATCCCTTTGTCACTCGTGCTGTGGCAGAGGGACTTGCACTTACCATTCTCGACGGAGAAGGCATGGTGTGCCAGGAGTATGCGGCTGGTAGTGTGCCATCCTCCATCTCTCTTACGCCGGGCGATTATACCTTACGTGTGTTCTCAGAGAACCAGTCCACCTGGGCTTTGGCTAACGACAATCTGGGTGAGGCTTGCTACTGGGGTGAGACTACGGTAAGCATAGTCAAAGGAAAGACCACAGAGTGCACCTATAGTGTGCCTGCCACCAACTATGCCGTGACGCTGACCCTTCCCTCATTCTTCTCCAGTCTCTTTACCACATACACCTTCCAAGTAGTGAGTGGCTCGCGTAGCGTCAGCATTCACGAAGGTCAGCGGGCTTATTTCAGCGCTGATAACGGATTCAGTTACATTCTGGAGGCTACCAACACAGAAGGCATAAGCCATCAGCATCCCTCTTATGCAGTCAGTCAGGTGACTGCGGGTAAGCTATATAATGTGACTTATGCCTTCGGTTCAGGCGATGGAAATGATGTGAAGGTGGATGTGAAATAAAAAAATAAAGTGGGTTAATAGACCCACTTTACATTATCAATATACAAGCTTGTGCCAGGTGTGCCTATGTAGGAGGTGGCGCTGTAGCTTGAGTCGAACTTAATGATGGCATGGGTAGGTGTCTCATTCTGGCTTGCCCAGCCTTCCTCAATGATTTTCACATTCTTGCCCTTGCTGTTCTCAGCGTAGAATGTGCCTTCGCCATTGATGAGCCCCATCCACGACTTGAAGTATGACTCGTTGGTGATGTCGCCATAACGAATGTCAAACGACTGTCCTTCTTTCCAGTTCGTCGCATCCTTGAAGCGGTAGATGGCTGTACCTACACGCAGGGCATGGATGTTTCCATCGGCATCTTCCCAACGCTTCTGCAGCACACAGGTAAGCATGGGGTAGTCCTTGCCGGCAATCTCCTTTCTCTTGCTGAAGCCAGTCTCACGTATGCGGTTGGCTTCATTGGTGAGTTCTACCTTATAGTCGAACTTGATGGCTTTGGGTCGCTTGGTGAAGGGAATACCCATCGACATCTTACTCATGGGGTTGCTTGTACTGGTGATAGGCTCGTACATTTTTCCGGTGAACAGCGAACCGCCAGCCAGTACGGTGACATTGATGATACCGATGGCCTTGGCCTTCTCGATGTTGGTGGTCAGTCGGGCACAAGTGCCATTGTTGTGCTTGTCTTTAAACACGCTCACGTTGGCCTTTGATACGCCCATCATCTTGGCATATACGTTGCTGGTGGCCCAAGGCGAACCACCACGGTTGGTATAGGGCTCGTTATTGTTGATTGTGGCTGTAGGGCCTACCTCAACCAGGGTCTTGGTGGCACCGCCCACGATGCCGCTCTCCTTGATGGTACGGGTAACCCATTGCTCGAAATCACCAAATTTGATCAACTCCTCTTGTGCAAACGAAGGAGTTGCACAAGTCAGCACGGTGGCTGTAAGTAACAGTTTTTTTAATTGCATAGTTATTGTTTATTTTTGATCTATTTTGTCGGCTCTTTGTCTGTTCTTTCTTGTGCACTATCCCATTTATGGGATAGGTCTATTTCCTTTTTGAGTGCAAATATACAAAAAAAACTTCATACTGCCTCTTGTTTTACTCCTTTTAACGTTATATAACCACATTATTTATACATATTTACGTATTTCTTGCGCATTACCTGCACCCGACGTTCCCCCACGGTTCTTCACGAATTTGTGTAGGAACCTCGGAGGAACCTCGGGGGAACTACGTGCAAACTAATTCTTGTGCTGTCTAGAACGCAGTATGTGCCTCTTGGTTGACAAGGTGATAAAGAAAAAGTGGGTTGTCTCACGACACCCCACTTACCTAACCTTTGAATCTAATATCTTGAATATAATTTTAATACTGCAAAGTTAGCGTTTATTTGTGAAATGTGCAAATATATACACGTATTTTTGAAAAAACGAGGATGTTTTTTCTTTGAACAGGCTGACATTGTCTGTTCTCGATGTTAAGATACCCAACTTGAATGATTTCCACCAGGATTTTTATATGCCACAGAGGCACAGAGACTTTTAAGTAAGTGATCAAAATTATTTTTATAATAGATGCGCTCTATTTTTCTGTAGATTTTGTGCTTATTTCGAAGGAGTGTAGCGGGCTACATGACTGAGAATAAGTGCAAAAGGTGTGAAAAAGAGAGTGCGTATATTATAAAAGTTCACTTACTACACATTAACTAAATAATTTTGATTACTTACTTATAACTTAATGTTGTCTAAAATATTTGGTGGTATGGGTGAAAATGATTATCTTTGCCATTGACAAAAAGTTAATACTATGAAGTGGAAAGCAATATGCCTTTTGATATTCCTGGTGGGGATGGCTTGTGAGCCGTCTGCCAAGACTGCGCAGAAGCCTAAGGCGGATGGTGTAGAGGTGCCTCGAGGCTCTGTCAAAGGCGTGGTGATAAGTCACACGGGCTTTGTTCTTTCTTATAACCGCGACACGAATTGCCCCAACTGGGTGGCTTGGGAGTTGACGCGTGATGAGGCCCAGTCTAAGAAGGTGGAGCGCGTCAAGGAATTCAATGCCGACCCTTTGGTGCCAAAGGCAAACAGGGTTGAGTGGTATGAGTACCGACAGTCGGGATTCGACAGAGGACACATGTGCCCTGCCGGTGACATGCGTTGGAGCATGAATGCCATGATGGACTGCTTCTTTATGTCGAACGTGTGCCCACAGACCAAGGAACTGAACCAGAAGTGGTGGGAGCATGTAGAGAGGGCTTGCCGTCGCTGGGCCAATAAGGAGGGTAGTGTGTATATCTGCTGTGGCCCTATCTACGACAGGAAGTCGAAGGCACGCTACATCGGCAAGGATGTGAAGGTGAGAGTGCCTGATGGATTCTTCAAGGTGGTGCTGTCGTTGCAGAAGGGTAGGGAGAAGGCTATCGGCTTCGTGTATCGCAACAACAACGAAAGGCAGACCATGGAAGATGCTGCGGTGAGTGTGGACGAGGTAGAGAAGCTGACGGGCTATGACTTCTTCCCGACCGTGGAGAAGAGCTTGCAGAACAGGCTGGAGGCTGCGTGTGACCTGCGTAAGTGGAATTGATTATAACTTTTAACTTTGATTATGAAAAAGATACTTTTTGCTGCGTGCACCATGCTGAGCGTACTGACATGTGCGGCTCAGAGTAATTTCAAGGAGAAGACCGTGTTTAAGAACCAGGATGTGGAGATTCGTCAGTTGGACGAGCATACCTGGCACGGCAATGGTACATTGGTGTATAATGAGTCTATCTACCTCATTGAAGGTGAGAAGTCGGCCATTCTGCTTGATGCAGGTACCAAGATGCCCGGATTGCGTAAGATTGTGGAAGACATAGTGAAAAAACCTGTCACCCTGATTGCCACCCATGTGCATGGCGACCATACGGGTTCGGCTGTGAACGAATGGGAAGAGATGTGGATCAATGCTGCCGACGAGGTGAATGTGCCTTCCAACATGCCTAACTACAAGGGCAAGAAGCGTTACCTCACAGACGGACAGGTGTTCGATCTGGGTGGTCGTCAGATAGAGGTGGTGTTCACCCCCGGTCACACTCCCGGTTCGGTTACCTTCATCGACAAGGCTGCACACTATGGCTTTAGTGGTGATGCCTTCGGCTCGGGCAACCTGTTGGTGTTTACCGACCTCAGCACCGAGGCTGCATCATGCCAGCGTTTGTCGCGCTTCATCGAGAAGTACGACATTAAGTACTTTTATCCCGGTCATTACTGGGGTGACAATCTTGAGACTTACCAGCGCATCAAGGACGTGAGGAAAATCTGTGACGGCATCCTGGACGGTAGCATTAAGCCTAACCAGAAGGGTAGCAACCGCAGTTTGCCACACGTGGTGGAGATGGATGGGGTGAAGATAAACTATAGCGATGCCGGAGTCAGATAATGCTGTGAGTGAGGGAAGCACGGCATGGTTATTCCAGCAGACTGCGCCTTGGCTATTTGTTTTCGAGGGTGGCAAGGTATTTGTTTTTCCATCGCCATACGTTTACGGTGCTTGTCCCCGTCAGGTACGATATCTGAGTATTGTTGAAACCAGCCTTCATCAGGTAGAGGGCAAACAGTTTTTCCTCCTTGATTGTTCCCATTTGCGTGGTTATTTGCTCCTTGAAGTCTGGGAATAGGCTGTCAACAGCATTGATGAACATGGCTTCTTCTTTCTTGCTTATTTTTTTGTGCCCTTCGGCAGCCAGTCGGATGGACTGTACGATGTCTTCTGCCTTGTCCTCCAGTTCGGCTTGGTGAAGCAGGTTTATGAACTGCTCGTTTTGCTCTATGCGTTTAGACAGTTCGTCGTCTTTCTGCCTTAGCTCTTCCTTGCTCATTTGCAGTTCCGTATGTGTGCTTTGCAATTCCTGCATTTTCTGTTTCAGTTCGGCTCTGGCTTGTTTCAGTTCATTGTTCTGCGCTTGCACCTGTGCTTGCAGGTCATGGTTCAGCGTGCGAGTGCTTTGCAGTTCGTTTGTGGCTTTGAGCAACTTTCGTAGCTGTCTGTTTTGTATAATGACGTACACGGCTATCATTATGGCGAATACGGCAATCGAAATGATAGTAATTGTCCTTACCTTCGCCTTATAGTCTTGGTTCTCTTCCTTCAGCAATTGCTCAGCTTCCTTGTCGTGATGATAGTTGTACTGGTTCTTAACGGTGGCAGCCAGTTCCTGTCGTTTGCCAAAGTCTAAAGTATCACAAACCATGAAAAACTTTTTGCCATACTCTGCTGCTTTTTCATATTCATGTTTCTCTTTGTAAATCAAAAACAGGAATTTCAGCGCATCGTATTTCTCTTCGAATTTCTCATTGTAATTTAATACTTTTTTGAACTCGACAATGGCAGAGTCTCTGTTGGAGAAATCTTTGTAGAAAACTCCTACGTCGAATGGGTTGGGTTCTACTTTCATAAACGAACAATAGTCCATTAGCATCTTATGTGCTAAGAGTGCATTTGCGGTATCTCTGTTGTTGCAGCAGTCGTGTAGAAGGTTGTATAACACAATACTGTCTTGTAGTTCTATGGGCACAGACAGATATTGTTCAACAATCTTATCCAAATACTTTTTTGCTTCTATGGTGCTATCCATCATAGCATATCCATTGCTTAGGTGACCAAGTGCAAAAATATCAGAACGGTTCAGTAAATGACATAGCTCCAATTCTTTTTTTGCTGTTTGGATGGAATTAACGTAATCCTGTACGGTTGAGTAGATATATGAAATGTTTGAATATGAGTTCCTAAGTATAGCGGAGTCAATGGTGTTATTGTTATCTACGTTTGTCGATTTCAAGAAGTATTCCAATGCCCTTGGTGTATCTTTCAGGTCTCGGTACACGCTTCCAGCATAGTGGTATGCTTCTTGCTTTTCTACATCGCTTCCCTTCTCCTCGAAGTATTTCACCACACGTTTGATGTCTTTGTCTGATGTAGCCACGTCATAGTTTTTGTCATGCAGGCGTATGTTGAGCAGGTCATATTTCATCTGGGTATATTCGTCCTCCTCTCTCACGGCATGTGTCAGGGAGTCGAGCATGGTAATGGCTAACTTAGGGTTCTCATCACCCACAGTCTTGATCTGCTCCAATTTGTCCAAGGTCTTGTTGTGCTTTCCGCATGCCAATAGAGTGAAGATAAGGAGTGTTAGGATCTGATATTTTTTCATGATGGTTTTATGTTTTATGTGCAAAGTTACAAAAAAAAGTGTTATGTATGTGTGTCTTTGACGACTTTTTCGTTACTTGCACCATTACATTTATTACATTTTCTGATTTTTTGCCCAAACTCCAAAACTGTCATTTTTGTAACATTGTTTGATTATCACGTTGATAACGAGATAGATATAATGTTTCATTTTTGACAAAAAAATTATTTTTCAAAATGTAATGAAATGTAATAGCTTTTTTTTTGAAGGAAAAAAGTTTTGTTGTAATTTTGCCACCGAAAACCAAATAACCATTATACCCAAATGAAAACAAAAAAACTTTTAATCATTGCGACTTTTTTAATTACATGTTCACCTATAGCGGTAGCAGATGGAGGAGTTGAAGGTGAAAACGTTGATATAACGAATATTAGCAAAGGAAATACTGCTAGACCTGGACTTTCTCGTACTCGCGCAAAACAATGCGTTATCCCCGATGTGTATTTTATGCGTGACCAATTGTCGCTTGTATTTGTGCAGAATGAGGAAGAAGACAACATCCCATATTATGTATATGATGAGGATGGTGTTCTTTTGAAATCGGGTTACATAGTGTTCAAAGCAGATGGCAAATACTCGCTCTCTCTGCCTTTGCAGATGGGTAATACATACACGTTCTCATTCACTATAGGAGCAAACAGCTATGAAGGCATAGTAGAAATATAAAGATTATAAGATTTGACCTATGGGTCATTTTGCGTGGTGAAACATGCCGCAAACCCTTGTAAATACTGGTGTTTTAAGAGATTCAAAACTTTCAGCAGTCAGTTATGGGTTTTTCTTGGCATAAAAGAAAGCTCTTAGCATGTTGATAATCAACAGATACAGACTAAACTTATACTTATACAAAACCACGTAACTTTTCATTTCACCACGCAAAATGACCCATACGCC
>JAZLKL010000183.1:0-8111 GCA_045597585.1 Bacteroidaceae bacterium
TGGAACCGGAACAAGGTGTGATGCTCGATCCTGCCTGTGGTTCTGGCGGTATGTTCGTTCAAACAGGTGACTTTGTGAATGCTGGTGGTATGAATGCCAATACTCAGATGACCTTCTATGGTCAGGAGAAGGTGGAATACAATGCCCAACTCTGTCTGATGAACATGGCTGTCCATGGTTTGAACGGTCGTATCGTCAGTGGTGACGAAGCAAACTCTTTCTATCATGATGCACACAACCTTGCAGGAAAGTGCGACTATGTAATGGCGAATCCACCATTCAATGTTGATAAGGTTAAGTCTGAATCAGCATCGGCTGCTGGTCGTCTGCCATTCGGCTTGCCTGGCGTTAATGCTAAGACAAAGGAGATTGGTAACGCCAACTATCTCTGGATTTCATACTTTTATGCTTATCTCAATGACCATGGTCGTGCTGGTTTCGTTATGGCATCCTCGGCAACCGATAGTGCTAACAAGGATCGCGACATCCGTGAGAAGCTCGTTCTGACAGGCGATGTGGATGTGATGGTGAGTGTGGGCAATAATTTCTTCTATACTCTCTCGCTGCCTTGTTCGTTGTGGTTCTTCGACAAGGCGAAGCGTCTTGAAAACAAGAATCGTGTGCTCTTCATCGATGCTCGCAACTATTACACAGTTGTTGACCGCACTTTGAATGAGTGGTCAGAGTGGCAGCTCCGTAACCTGCAAGCCATCGTGCACCTCTATCGTGGCGAGCGTGATAAATACCTGTCGCTCTTGAATGAATACCGCGAGGCTGTCCTTACCCTTGTAAACGAACTGGATGAGAAAGCACAGCCATTCAGCGAACTCATCGACGAAGGTACAAGAGGTCACTTCCTTGGTTTGATGGGATGGATAAAGAATGCTGGTTTTGATATTGCCGAGTTAAAATTGCGCCTCGGCAATCAGATTGACCAGACAAAGGATTGCATCAAGTCGGCAGAAAACCTTATCAACAAACGTAATGTAAAATCCATGCGCTTTGCTGGTGAGGAGTTCTGTGGTGTGCTTAATGAGATACTGACTATCATCAGCGAATACGAATGGCTCACCTCGAAGTTCGGCACCGAAGGCGAATATCAGGATGTGCTGGGTCTCTGTAAGATTGCCACCATCGACGAAATCAGCGAGAAGAACTACAGTCTCACACCAGGTGCTTACGTTGGTGTAGCAGAAGTCGAGGACGATGGTGTTGACTTCCATGAGCGTATGAACGAGATCCATTCAGAACTTTCACAACTCAATGCCGAAGCCAATGTGCTTATGGGCGAGATAATGACCGAATGGAACGGCCTGAAAGGCCAATAAGCCCATAGCCCAGGGCAAGCGAAGCGGCACCCTGGGTTCTGGAAATCGATAAAACCAACGCCCTGTAAGGGCAAAAGCTCATAGATAACAATGTCACAATCACTTTGTAAAATATACCTACATGTGATATTTCACATAAAGACGACAAGCCCACACATAAAAGGTGAGGACCTTAATCGACTGCATTCATACATAGGTGCACTTATCAACGAAACCGGGTGCCAATCTATACGTGTAGGAGGTACAGAAAATCATATCCATGTACTATGTTTGCTCTCACGAACGGAGAATGTCGCTCATCTGGTTGAAGAAATAAAACGCAATAGTAGCAGGTGGATAAAATCGTTGGACAATCACTACGAGCATTTTGCATGGCAAGGCGGTTATGCCGTTTTCTCGGTCAGTCAATCTGTGGTAGATAAGACCCTGGCATACATCGAAAACCAACAAGAACATCATAAAAAGCATTCTTTTGAGGACGAGTATTTGACGTTTTTGAAAATGTATAATATTGAATATGACGAACGATATGTTTTATCAAACTAATATACAAGGCTTTTGCCCTTACAGGGCGTTTGCATCCACACAATCATATCAAACCCAAGGCGTTGCCATTGGGCTAAGGGCTCCATTGCCCCTTTGGGGCGTCCTTGCTGCTGCACAATCATTCCAAAACCCAGCAACCAAATGTTACGGTGTTGGAGTTTCCCACCCTTCCAAACGGGCTGAAAGCCCAGTAAGCAATCAGCCCAATGGCAAAAAGAAGCGACGCCTTGGGTATGGGGAATTATGTGAGTGCCATCGCCCTGAAAGGGCAAAAGCCCTAATAATCGCAGGGATTGCTTTTGCCTTTTCAAGGCGAGTGTTACAAAATCGCATTGATACCCAAGGCGTTGCCATTGGGCTAAGGGCTCCATTGCCCCTTTGGGGCGCCCTTGCTGCGGCAGCACAACTATTCCCAACCCAAGCAACTAAAGGTTACGGCATTTTGTTCAGAAAGGAGGATGAGGAATGAGTGAGTGGAAGAATGTAAAGTTAAAGGATTGCTGCCATAGCATTTCCGATGGAGATCATCTGCCACCGCCAAAATCCGATAGTGGTGTGCCTTTTGTTACCATTGCCAATATAGATGCTACTAATCATATTGACTTTGGCAACACAATGTTTGTACCTTTAGAATACTACAATAACCTCAATGATATTCGCAAAGCAAAGTGTAATGATATTCTATACTCTGTAGTAGGATCATTCGGCAAGCCTGTACTTATTAAAGAGAACAAGCCATTTGCTTTTCAGAGGCACATTGCTATTCTTCGCCCTAATAATGAGATTGCAGATTCGCGTTTCCTCTATTATGTGCTGCTTTCGCATGATTTCTACATGCAAGCAGATAGCGTTGCAATAGGTGCTGCGCAAAGAACAATTAGTTTGACTGCATTAAGGAACATGAAGGTTGAGCTGCCTCCAATAGAAACCCAGCACCGCATAGCGTCGATCCTCTCTCGCTACGACTCGTTGATAGAGAATTATCAGAAGCAGATAAAGCTATTGGAAGAAGCTGCTCAGCGACTCTACAAGGAATGGTTCATTGACCTCCACTTCCCCGGACACGAAAACACTAACATCGTAGATGGAGTGCCGGAGGGATGGGAGAAGAAGAAGGTTGGTGAGATTGTCAAGACAACTTCAGGTGGTACTCCATCAAGATCTAAACAGGAGTATTATACAGGTGACATTCTTTGGGCTAAAACAAAAGAATTATGCGATGGCTTTATTTTTAACACAGAAGAAAAAATCACAAAAGAAGCAATAAAAAGTTCTTCAGTAAAATTAATACCAGAGGGTAGTATTCTAATGGCTATGTATGGTGCTACAATAGGAAAGTTAGGTGTTGCGACGAAGGAACTCAGCTGTAATCAAGCGTGTTGTGTTTTTCTTTTTGATGAAAACAACAATACCATCAAATGGTTTATATACAATTGGCTCTTACGAAATAGAGAGTTTCTTGTAAGTCAAGGCAAAGGGGCTGCACAACCAAATTTAAGCCAAGACATGATAAAAAGGTTTGAACTGTTAATACCTTGCGATAAAACAATATCGTCTTACAATGATAATGTGAACGGCTTATATTGTTCAATCAAATCCCTCCAATCCCAACTCCGCCTCCTCACCGAAGCCCGTGACCGCTTGCTTCCCAAGCTGATGAGTGGAGCGATAGAAGTATAGAACGAAAAGCAACGAAACATGAACGAGATACAGTTTTTAATATACAGCATGCCTGATGGCGACGGCAAGGTGCAGGTAGTCATAAAAGACGAGACGCTGTGGTGTACGCAGAAGGCTATGGCTCAGCTCTTCGACTGTAGTACTGACAATATAGGACTTCACTTGAAGAATATTTTTGCATCAGGAGAGCTGAACAAAGATTCAGTTACCGAGAAAATCTCGGCTACTGCCTCTGATGGTAAAAATTACCTAACACAGTTCTACTCTCTTGACGCCATCATAGCCGTTGGCTACCGTGTTTCGAGCCTCAAGGCAACTCGTTTCCGCCAATGGGCAACGAAGGTGCTGCACGAATACATCCAGAAGGGTTTTGTCATGGACGACGAGCGATTGAAGCAGGCGAAGACAGCCTTTGGCAAGGATTACTTCCGTGAGTTGCTGGAGAGGGTTCGCAGCATCCGTGCCAGCGAACGCAGAATATGGCAACAGATTACAGATATCTATGCAGAATGCTCGTTCGACTACGATAGCAAGTCACCTACCACACGCGAGTTCTTTCAGATGGTGCAGAACCGTTTCCACTATGCCATCACTGGAAAGACAGCCCCTGAGATAATCTACACCAATGCCGACCACACCAAGGAGCACATGGGATTGCGGACATGGAAGAATGCGCCCGATGGACGCATACTGCTTTCCGACACCAAAGTTGCGAAGAATTATCTTCCAGAGAAAGAGATTCGCCAACTGGAGCGTGCAGTTACTGGTTACTTCGACTATATTGAGGACTTGATAGAGCGCGAAAATGCCTTCACGATGGAGCAGTTCGCTGCATCGGTGAACGAGTTCCTAACCTTCCGTCGCTATGCCTTGTTGCCAGATAAGGGAACTATAAGCCGTGCCGAGGCAGACAGGAAGGCTGAAGAGGAATACAAACTCTTCAACCCAGGTCAGAAGATAGACTCTGACTTCGACAAACATTTACGAGGACTGTTGGATTAAATCTACGAAGAGAATCATGGCAAAAGACTTTAGCGAAGACCTCCTGATACAGAAATCGACTGCCGAGCTGCTGGAAAAAGAACTCGGTTGGAAGTCTGTGTATGCTTTCGACAATGAGGTACTTGGCGATGCTTCGACAAGTTCAGCAACCTCCGTGTCACTTGGGCGCAAGACTCAGAGCGAAGTTGTACTGATACGTCACCTGCGCTTGGCATTGAAACGTCTGAATCCATGGATGACAGACAAGCAGCTGACAGAAGCCATTGAGCGCATGACCAGCTACATGAGTTCGCAGACGCTGATGCAGATAAACGAGGAGAAGTACGGTTATCTTCGCGATGGTGTGCCTGTTACCCGTTTGAAACCTAATGGCGAGACGGAAACTGTACGTGCCAGAGTGATGGATTTTGCCAATATCAACAACAACGAGTTTATTGCTGTCAGGGAGTTGTGGATAAAGGGAGCTATCCATAAACGCAGAGCCGACGTGGTGTGCTTCGTGAATGGTTTGCCGGTGATTTTCATCGAACTGAAGAACCACGACCAAGACATACAGAATGCCTATACTGATAACTATCGTGACTACCTCGATACCATACCTCACCTGTTCCATCATAATGCCATGATCATGTTGAGCAATGGCATGGAGAGTCGTGTGGGTACGGTAGGTGCCAAGTGGGAGTTCTTCCATGAGTGGAAACGACTGACAGAGTTGGATCATGGCAACATCGAACTGCCAACGATGCTGCGAGGTATCTGCAAGAAGGAGAACCTGCTCGATCTGCTTGAAAACTTCATCCTCTTCGACCATAGCGGTGGCTCAACAGTAAAGATTCTGGCTCGCAACCACCAGTATCTGGGTGTGAACCAAGCCGTAGAGATGTATCGTCATCGTGAGGAAATGAAAGGTAAACTGGGTGTATTCTGGCACACACAGGGTTCGGGCAAGAGCTATTCGATGGTATTTCTGGCACAGAAGATCAGACGAAAGTTTGAGGGTTCGCCAACTATTGTCGTACTGACCGACCGCGATGAACTGAACAAGCAGATAAGCGACACCTTTGAGAACTGCGGACTTTTGGGTGGATTGAAAGCCAAGCAGTTCATTGCCCATAGCGGCGAGGACCTGAGGCAGAAGTTGACAGGCAACCCATCGTTCATTTTCTCATTGATTCAGAAGTTCAATAAAGCAGATGCTGAACCTGTCTATCCTGACCACGACATCATCGTGATGAGTGATGAAGCACACCGCACACAGAACGGTGTGTTTGCAGATAATCTAATGCACATGTTGCCTACAGCAAACCGTATCGGCTTCACAGGTACACCATTGCTTAGGGATGATAATATAACAGCACGTACCTTCGGGCAATATGTGTCTGTCTATGACTTCAAGCGTGCCGTGGAGGATAAGGCTACCGTTCCTCTCTACTACGAGAACCGTGGTGAGAAACTGCAGGAACTGAAGAACCCGGAAATCAATGCAGAGATTGCTGCTCGCCTTGATGAAGAGAATCTCGACCCTTCACAACAAGCAAAACTCGAACGGGAGTTTGCTCAGGAGGTTCATCTGCTCACAGCCGAGAAACGACTGAGGGTTGTAGCTCAGGACTTCGTGCGCCATTATAGTGACCTCTGGACAAGTGGTAAGGCTATGATGGTAAGTTTCAACAAGGTGACCTGCGTCCGCATGTATAACTATGTGCAGGAGTATTGGCAGAAGGAAATCAAAGCCTTGCGTAAGCGTATCGAACAAGACCCTTGGCAGCAGGAAGTACAGGAAATGAAGCGCAAACTGCAATGGATGGAAGAAACAGAAATGGCAGTTGTAGTATCACAGGAGCAGAACGAGATCCAGACATTCAAGAAATGGAGGCTCGACATTACTCCACATCATGAGAAGATGGAGAAGTGCGAACTTGACAAGGAGTTCAAGGATGCCGATGGCAAACTCCGTGTGGTTTTCGTCTGTGCCATGTGGCTGACTGGCTTTGATGTTAAGACGCTGTCATGTCTATACATAGACAAACCGATGAAAGCGCACACGCTGATGCAGACAATTGCTCGCGCTAATCGTGTTGCTGAGGGAAAATCGAATGGTCTTGTCATTGATTACATTGGCATAGTTAAGGCTCTTCGTCAGGCACTGGCTGACTATACAGCAAATCCAGATGGTGGTCAGGGTGGCAACGATCCTACCGTCAATAAGGAGGAACTGATCAAACATGTGCTGGAGACGATCGCTTCGGCAGATGCCTTCCTGCATGAGCATGGAGTCGAACTGCGGGCTATCATAGAAGCCAAGGATTTTGATAAGCTCTCTTTGCTTAGAGTGGCAGCCAATGCGATGTGCGAAACCGTAGAAATCCGTAAATCGTTCTGCACTTTTGCCACAACCTTGCTGAAGTTATGGAAGTATCTGGATCGTGAGGATATCACAACGGAGATGAAGTCTCGCAAGGATGCCATCGAACATATATGGAAGGAACTGCAGAAGAAACGCAAACATTCGGACATCACAGATCTGAGTGTGGCAATCAATACAATCGTCAACGAACATCTTGAGATAGACATCCATAGCGACTATGTGGCAGATGGAACGAGATTTGATATCAGCGGTATAAATTTCGAGCGGTTGAAGCGAGAGTTCAGCAAATCAAGAGAGAAGAATCTCGCCCTGAGAGATATACAGGAAGTGCTTCAGGAACGTATTGCCGAGATGATGAAGAGCAATCCTGCCCGAATCAATTTCTACGAGCGGTATCAGGAGATCATTCGAGCCTATAACCAGGAGCAGAATCGTGCTACTATCGAGAAGACCTTCGAGGACCTGATGCGTCTGTCGGAGTCTCTGAATGAAGAACAGAAGAGGTATCTGAGAGAGGGATTTAAGAGTGACGAGGAACTCTCTATGTTCGAACTCCTGCAGAAGGAGGATCTAACCAAAGCCGAGATTGCCAAACTCAAGTTGGTGGCCGTGGAACTGCTCGATACCATCAAGGCTCAATTGGCTGGTATGGATCATCCGTTTGACAAACCGACGACCAAAGCGACTCTGCTCATCGTGATACGCGATATCTTATGGCAGCAGCTCCCAGAAAGCTATTCGCCAGAGAGCATCTCGACTTATCGCGATAATGTATATAACTACGTGAGCACCCGGTATAGCGCGTAATTTCGAACTATGTATAGTTAATCTTTTGTCATAATACTATGAATAGACTTATCATCATAGGCAATGGCTTTGACTTAGCTCATGGTCTAAAAACTAGCTATAAAGATTTTATAGAGTGGTGAAAGTTCTGTATTGATGAACAAAAAAGAAAGGTGTAGTTTACAATACGGATATTCGAAGTATTACAAGGTAAAATAATCCGCAAAAAATAGGCAACTTTGGTTTTGTGCAAAGAAGAGAGAGGGTGTGTCAAAAGGTATAAAGCCTTAGACACACCCTCTATTTGCTAATTTAAATTAAAAGTCCGGACTTTCACAAGCTCGGACTTTTTTATATCCGCAAAAATGTGTATCTTTGCGGCAAATATCATATGTCTACAA
>JAZLKL010000184.1:0-20718 GCA_045597585.1 Bacteroidaceae bacterium
GTCTGATAGTTTCATGTTACTTCTTATTAGCACTTAAAGTTACTGAAATTCAGCCACTTGAACAAATTTTAAGTACTAAATAAAGTTAACATAACAAACTAATTTTCAAATATTTAAACCGGTTTTTACCGGACTATTGCAAAATGAAACTCAAACTAATTCTAACCCTTTGTCTTTCGTTCCTTATGATGCAGGCACATGCCTACAAGGAACAGAATCTTGAAATAACGGTGAATGGACAAAAGCGCAGCATGATATGCTACACGCCCAACCTGATGACGAGAAACATGCCTCTGTTCATCATCACCCATGGTATGGACCAGGACCCCGTGTACCAGCGTGACAACGATAAGTTCTACCAGTTGGTCGATACGGCCAAGTTCGTCATCACCTACCTCAAGTCGGATGGTAACACATGGGACATCGGCGGCAGCAAGGACCTGAACTTCGTGAAGCAGACCATCACCGAGATGAACCGTGTGTATGGCATCGACAAGAAGCGCGTATATTGGGCAGGCTTCTCAATGGGCTCCATGCTCATCTACCATGGCATAGAGAATGGCATGGCCGACTACATAGCTGCCTTTGCGCCCTGTAGCGGTGTGAAGTTCAGCGAGCCTTGGACAAAGTGCAAGAAGCCCATCAACCTCATTCATTGCCATAGCAAGAATGACAACGTGTTCTCCATCGACCAATACAAGCCGCGCGACTATGCCGCACACTTTGCCGATGTGAATAAGTGCACGGAGTACAAGAAGACCACAAGTGCCAGTCTGCCCGGAGGATGGGACAATGGCGACAAGGAGCGTTGGTGGAACGGCACCAATGGCAGCGAGGTGGAGATATTCATGTGCAATGGCGGTGGCCACTGGCCCACACAGAACTATGTGCGCGAGATATGGGGCTTCTGCAAGCGCTTCTCCATGGACAGCAGCGTGAAGCAGTTTAACAACGTGCTGAACGAAGCCAAGCAACTCGTGGCCGACTGGGAAAGCGACATCACCGTGTTTACAGCCCTCAAGACCAACTACAACAAGCTCGTGACTGCCGTAGAGACCTATGCCGATACGGACGTAGAGGATGAGGCTGCTGTGAAGACAGCAAAGGCTAAGCTGGAGACAGCCATCAAGAACTTCACTTCGGTGGTGGAGACGAACATGAAGAAGAGCGTCAAGGTAAGCAAGACGGAGTTCGACCCCAACTTCCACATCTATCTGTGCTTCGGACAGTCGAACATGGAAGGTAATGCCACCCCTCAGATGGAAGACTATGGCGGTGCCAGCAAGCGTTTCCTGATGATGGCACCTGTGGCCATGAGCAGCTACGGACGTACCAAGAACAGCTGGTATGTGGCACGTCCTCCCTTGTGCCGTGACAATACGGGTCTGACTCCTGCCGACTACTTTGGCAAGACCTTGATAAAGAACCTTCCCGACAGCATCACCGTGGGTGTCATCAACGTGGCGCTGGGTGGCTGTGCCATCGAGATGTTCAACGAGGACGGCATTGCCGACTACATCAAGAAGCAGGCTGACTGGCTGCAGGGCTATGCCAGGTCGTACAACAACAATCCCTTCCGCTATCTGGTGGATGCAGCCAAGAAGGCTCAGGAGAAGGGTGTGATCAAGGGCATCCTGCTGCATCAGGGTTGCAGCAACAACACCCAGCAGGACTGGCCCGACAAGGTTAAGGTCATCTATACCCGTCTGCTCAAGGAACTCGACCTCTCGCAGGAAGATTGCCCCTTGCTCGTGGGTGAGTTGCTGGCACAGAACCAGGGTGGCGTATGCTGGGGACACAACAGCGTGATTGCCAAGGTGCCCAGCGTGATAGACGGCGCTCGCGTGGTATCGTCAAGCGGTTGTACAGGTGCCACCGACGGATTGCACTTCACCGCTGCAGGTTATCGCAAGATAGGTGCCAACTATGCCAATGAGATGCTTCAGGTATTGGCTCGCTACAGCAAGCAGAACGACTTCAGCATCCGTTCCATCAAGGCAAAGAGTACCCACATCAGCATGCCCCTCAACGGCAAGAAGTCGGTGTACATCATCCTTACCGACCAGAATGGCGTGCAGCACGACGTCACCGGTGCCTGTGAGTTCAGCAGCAGCAACCCCGACGTGGTGAAGCTGGATGAGGTGTATGCCTTCTCGGGCAACAAGGAGGGCGATGCCGTTGTGACAGCCACCTTCACCAACAAGGAGGGCGAGCAGGTAAGCGTTGAATTCAACGTGGCTGTACGTCTCTTCCCCTTGGCAGAAGGTGTGTTCAATCCTTCGCTCGTCAAGACGGGTACCTTCACGGTCAGCTCTACCTCGGCACAGTATAAGAGCGCCAAGGGAGGCTTAGGCGGTTGGAAGTACGATACTCCTATCGACCTCTCAGGTTATGAGAGTCTGTCGGTTCAGCTGGCCAGCGCGTCTCTGGCAAAGCCTGTGATACGTATCTACGACAGCAACGACATAGAGGGCACGTCTTACTTCTCTTATAGCATGGGCTCGGAAAAGGAGGCCGTCATCAACCTGAAGGAGATGAAGGACGAGAGTGGCCGACAGCTCGACCCCAGTCACATCTACATCGTAGCCTTTGAGGTGGCTTCCACCTCGGCGGTGAAGATTGTCAATGTGAGCGTACAGGGCGAGGCTACTGGCATCAAGACCCTCATGCAGAACGTAGAGACAGAGGATGACTCATGGTATGACTTGATGGGACGTCGTGTCGTTGTCATGAAACCTGGCATCTATGTAAAGAATGGCAAGAAGGTACTGGTGAAGTAAAGAAGTAGTTTGTTATATAGAATTATGAATAAGACGATGAACAACGACTCGGCACTTGTGGTGTTTAGTGGCGGTCAGGATAGTACTACCTGCCTATTCTGGGCAAAGAAGCACTTCAAGCGTGTGTATGCACTTAGTTTCATCTATGGTCAGAAGCATGAGCTTGAAGTGGAACTTGCCAAGAAGATAGCCTGTGAGGCTGGGGTAGAGTGGGATGTAATGGACGTGAGTTTTATCAGTCAGTTGAGCACAGGTTGCTCGCTGACTGACACCTCGCTTGAGATAGAGGCGGAGAAGGCAGAAGGAGACGCCTTCCCCAGTACGTTTGTACCAGGGCGCAACCTGTTCTTTCTCAGCATAGCTGCGGTAAGAGCACGTGAACTGGGCATCCGCCATCTGGTGACGGGTGTAAGTCAGACAGACTTCAGCGGTTATCCTGATTGCCGTGATTCGTTTGTGAAGAGTCTGAATGTGACGTTGAACCTGGCCATGGACGAGCAGTTTGTCATCCACACCCCGTTGATGTGGATTGACAAGGCTCAGACATGGGAGCTGGCCGACGAGCTGGGGGTGCTTGAACTGGTGAGGACGCAGACACTTACCTGCTACAATGGCATTCCTGGCGATGGATGTGGCCATTGTCCGGCATGTAAGTTGCGCAGAGAAGGACTGGAGAAGTACCTGACCTCAAAACAGCAGGGCTCTCGCCAGTAAATAGGGTATGTTAAACCCCTTGATAATGTAGATTAAGTGATGGTGAAAAAATAAATTGGTACGATTTAACCTCAGATTTTTGAGATGCTTTTGCTTCATGAAGAGGGCGCGATGCGGACATCGTGACCGATGAATGAAACAAAAACATCCAAAAAGATGAGTTGTTACCATAAAAAGATCACATCACAAATCGTACCAAGTTAATTTTTTATCATCACTAAAGAACAAATATGAGCACAAGAGAGAACGAGGGATTGAAGTCATTGGGAAAGAAGACGGAGTATCGTCAGGATTATGCTCCCGAAGTACTTGAGGCTTTTGAGAATAAGCATCAAGAGAACGATTATTGGGTGAGGTTTAATTGTCCTGAGTTTACCAGCCTTTGTCCCATTACCGGACAACCGGACTTTGCAGAGATTCGTATTGCCTATATCCCTGATGTAAGGATGGTGGAGAGTAAGAGTTTGAAGCTCTATCTATTCTCTTTCCGCAATCATGGCGACTTCCATGAGGATTGCGTCAATAAGATTATGAAGGATCTCATCAAGTTGATGGATCCCAAATACATCGAGGTGACAGGTTTCTTCACTCCTCGTGGTGGCATCAGCATCTATCCTTATGCCAATTATGGGCGTCCGGGTACAAAGTACGAGCGCATGGCTGAGGAAAGAATGCTAAGACACGAGTAAGGTGTTTAGTTGTCTTCGTGCTTTGTGTGGATGAAATTGGTGGCAGCACCTTTAAGATGAAAGAGGTTGGCCACCATGCGGAAGGCAAGACCAGGTATGCGCATCACGGCGATGAGCAAACGCTTGTTGTACAGTTTGGCTGGGATGCTGACCAGCAAAGAGTAGAAAAGCATGGTCATGATGAGCCACCATTTCATTCCATACCCCCAATCCCATAGACTTATGGCAAGGGAGAGGACAATGGTCAGCACCAAGCAAATGCTGCGAGGTACAATCATCTGTTGGATGAACTTGTCAACAAGGTTGCCTCGCCCTTTCTTTATGGCCTGAGGCATAAGCTTGGCCAAAGAAACCAGGGAGTACAGCTGAGCGGCAATCCATCGACGACGTTGATTGCCAAAGTTTTGTGATGACTGCACCTTCTCGTCCCAAACGGGTACTTCGTCAAGATAGGTGATGTGATGGCCTTCCAGCAGAAGAGCCTCTTCGAGTTCCTTATCCTCACCAGCCGTAGAAAGCTGTGTGACATGCTCCCTGAACCAGTTGTACTCCATACACATACCTGAACCTATCAGGGCCGACGACATACCGATCTGGTTGTGTGCCTTGCGGAATATGGTGTTGTTGATTTCCTCGCTCACCGCATCCAGTATGGCAACGGGCGTGTTGAGGTTCTTGGCCTGTCTGTGTGCCTGTATGGCAATAGTGCCAGGCAGGCAGAAGGTGTTGAGCTGGGTGAGGAAATCAGGAGCCACTCTGTTGTCGGCATCGAGTATCACTACAAAGTCGTAGTGGGAACCACACTTGCTGATAGCCAGTTGCAAAGCCTTTGCCTTGGAACTGGGATGATAGTCGGCTATGAGTGTAGTGATGGGAAGCGCCTGCAGCTGCTCGTTTGTACTGTCTTGCATGTGGTCGGAAATAACCGCCACGTCAAAAAGCGACTTGTCGTAGTCTTGTGCCAACATGGTGCGGGCACTCTCCACAATCACCTTGTCTTCTGCATAGGCAGGAAAGAGGACGAGGAAACGATGCTTCTTCTCGCTCTGCTGCTTAAGCTTTCGTTTGGGGAAAAGCGAGACGATGGCAAAGAAAAATATATACCCGATGGAATAGGAAAGGGGTATGAAGAGAATGAGTTCTAAGATGTGGATGAAGGTATTCACTCTATTCTTTGTTTTTAGGGTTCTTGTGAAGTATTTTTCTCGCAATGGTGTTGTGAAGCAACAGACTCGTCGTTTGCTCTACAAGCAGCAGAGGGATGTGCCGGAAGGAGCGAATCCAATGCCTGTCCACGATATAGTCGGGCGTTGCCATGGCAAAGGCAAAGGTGGCTATGAGAAGTAAGGCCCACCATTTGAGTACCATGGTAAAGTAGATGAACGGGAGAATCAAACTCATGAGCAGGATGATGGCCATCATGATGATTCGCGGCATCATAATCCATTGGAAGAGTTTGTCGGAAAGATGCAGGTTCCAATGTAGTATGGCAGGGCACAGTTGCTTGAGGTTGGTAAAGAAGGTGGAAAGGCGTGATTCCATCCAACGGTTTCTTTGCTCCACGATGTCCCTTCTTGTCTTGTGTCCCCTGTGGCAGACGCAGATCTCATCGATGTAGTCGATGAAGATATTCTGCTTGAGCAAGAGAGCCTCAATACTTTTTTCTCCATCGTTCTTATCGATGAATTCAGCATTGTTCTTATACCATTGGTAGTCGAGAACCGTGGCAGAGCTTGACAAGGCGCTGGGCATTCCGCAGGCTATGTGTCCCTTACGGAAGATGCTGTTGTTGATTTCATCAAAGGTGCAAGAGAGTATCTCCGCATCAGAATCGAGGTGAAGAGGCTTTCTGTGCAGTTGCGAGAAACGTATGCCAGCCTGTAGAACATTATTGACATCATCGAGAAAGTTGATATCAACCATGTCGTTGGCATTCAGCAGGATGACCTGGTCATAGATCTTCATGCTCTTGTGGTTGTTGATGGCATAGATCTGCGCTTGGCTCTTGGTTCCGCTGGTCGTCTTGGTAAGCAGTAGCTCGACAGGATATTGTGCAAGTTTCATGGCCTGAAGCGGCTTGAGATTGTCGCCCACTATGACGATGTCATAATCCTTGCTGTCATAAGTCTGCTTGAGGAGTGACTGCAGGGTGTCCTCTATGTGTTCATCCTGCGCAATGGTGGTTATGATGATGAGGAAGCGTCCTTTCTTTCTGGGTGTGCCGGTATCTACACGCTGGTAGCGAGTGGATGCTATGGCAAAGAACAGCAAGTATGCCACGCTCAATGCGATGAGCGCAAACAGAAAGAAGTCGAGTATGGTAACGATGCTCCACCACATAGTTTAGAAATAAAAGTCTTTTAACCCACGCAATACGCTCTTGGCATGTGGAAGATGCCGGGTGAGGGCATAACGTGGTGTGTGGATAAACAAAGCTATCGTGGTAAGATAGGCATAGCAAAGGAGTTTGGTGAAGGATGCCTTGTTACGCTTGGCATAGAGCAGGCGGTTGCGTGTGAGGTAATAGGTTTTGAGCGGACTGCCCATACCTACCGATTTACTCTCCTTATGGAATATGGTGCATGCAGGCTCATACCATATCTCGTAGCCAGCATTGGTGATGCGTGTGCTCCAGTCCATCTCCTCATAATAAAGGAAATAGCCTTCCCACATCTTACCTACTTTCTCTATGACCTCCCTCTTTGTCAGCATGGCAGCCCCATGGGCAAATGGGGTGGGGTGGGCCGTATCGTATTGTCCGTTGTCTGCCTCACCAAAGCCAATACTGGCATTGCGAAGCGTGATGCGACTCAATGGCGTAAATCCCGCAAACTGAATAGGACGGTTCTCCCAGTAGAAACGTAGTTTGGGACAAACCATGCCTATTTCGGGTTTACTCTCCAGTCGTTTAATCAAACAGTCGAAGTGGTCTTCCTCTACAATCGTATCGTTGTTGATGAACATGAGATACCGTCCTTCTGCTTGGGAAATGGCAATGTTGTTACCACCGGCAAACCCCAGGTTCTTCTCACTACGTACAATCTTGACGTCGGGATGCTTGCGATGTATCTCTGTGGCCTCGTCCGCCTTGGATGCGTTGTCGGTTATGATAATCTCATAGCTGACGCTACTGACTTTATCTTTTATAGATTGAATCAGTTCACAAGTGTCAACTACGCCATTGTAGTTTATGGCTATGAAGGAGATGTCGTATTTGAAACTCATCATTTTATGGCGTTTTAGGTAGGTATTTCAGAGTAGGGAAGAGGCTGTAGGAAGAAGGAACGAACGCTATGCGTTGACAATCTCAGGCTCGCCAATCGTTTCTGCTTCCTCTGCCATCAGTTCCCGGTCTTTCTTTTCTTGCTCTTCTTGTATGCGACGGTCAATGTCGGGTCCCAGATATACAATCATGAGCTGGCCGAAGAACAGGAAGCAATTGGGGAATTGCAACTGGATCTGGTTGGCATAACCAGCCACCACCATGGCTGTGGCTCCACTTGTAAGACCAGCCAACAGACCTCGCAACTCCGGGTCTCGTATTCGGAAGAAGACGATGATACCTGCATAAAGACACATTCCTAAGAAGGAGAAAAGGAACAGGAAACGACCTATGTGCCCGTAGTGGATGTTGACGTAAACCCAAGTGGAGTCGGGGGGCACGATGGAAAGGAAGTAGTTCTTGTTGCTTTGTGGAATGTCACCTCCACGAATACCTGCTCCCAAGCCAAGGGGTAGTTCGTCGATGTAACTCTTCATGGCTTGCTGGTTCATTTCTCTGACCGACATGGAAGCATCGTCCTTGGAGAATGCACTACGCATACGACGTATCATGTTATTGCCCTGTCCGATGTTTGTGAACATCAGTATGGCAAAGAAGGCTCCACCCACTACGGCAGTAGTTACCAGCGCCGTAATTCTTTTGGAAAGCAATGCATAGACAGCCGCACCTACACCTACTACGAAGATACCGGTTCGGGTACCCGAAGCCATCATACCGTAGAAGGCGCAGAAAGTGACGATGGCAAAGAATATCTTCTCTTTCTTGAGTTGGCAACTAAGGGTGACTGCACCGAATACGGCCGTTGTGGCTGCCATGTTACAACCGTAGTTGGCGGCATCGCTGAAAAGAGAGAAATAGCGGATGATACCATTTACAAAGTGCGTCTTTCTGGCTGTCACCAAGAACGCGTTCTCTGCATTGTCGAAGCCCACGTATTGCTGCATTAGGCATTTTACCGTGCAAATGATGACGCAAACGCCCCAAATCTTATATACGGTCTTCAACTGCTCTTTCTTGGTGAAGATGGCGGCACAGATCAGCATACCATACAGTACCTGTATGCCCATGGTACGCACTTCTGCAAACCAACGTGAGGATATGGTACCAAAGTCGATTTCAGACGACATGTTACCAACCTCCAGGATTGCGTATATGAGCCAGGGCATATAGATGCCAAGCATGGCACACTTCCATCGGGATACATTACCCTTGTACTGGCTGCTGCTAAGCACGCCAATCATGCAGATAAAGTACAGAATTTCAACGAACAAGGAGATTGGTACGGGTAAACTGACGTACCTGATCATTCCCATTACAAAGAAATTCCCTATGAACAGAAGGTACCAAACTTTGTTTAGCTTACCATCCTCGGGTATGAACAGCGATAGTTTCATTTACGATTATTGTTCTCAGTTGCGGTAAGACCCATTTGAGACATGCGGTAAACGAAATTCTTGAAGGGAGTATAGGGAGGCAACTGACCCACGTACTCCTCAACGGCATTGCGTCCTGCCTCGGTGAGGTAGAAGAAGAGTGTATCCTTCTTCTGAAGCACTGAGTTGAGTTGGTTGAGAGCTTTCTGGTCAATGTCCTTCCATGTGCGGTTGGCACGGGTTACCAAGAGGTTAATCGTTCCCTCGTTGATGAGTTCGGTAGGAACTTCATGCTCGTCAAGTGATGGGTACTCTACAATCAGCACCTCGTTGTTCGTCAAGTCGGGACAGAGGTCTTCAATACTCTTGGCCATGATGTACTTCTTGTCATCGGTAAGGAAGTCCTCATCGTAGGTGAGGCGTCGAACCTGCAAGCCAAGGGATGTCCAGAGGTCATCCAACTCGTTGGCGATGTAGCTCTTGCCATTGCCCTCGCTCGTGCTGAGCAGGTTAATGACATTCTTATGCTCTGTGTCGAGGTAGGGCAAAAGCGACTTGCTGAGCTGGCGAAGTGCCATGTCGTTGATTACCTTATTATATTTACGGTAGCGTAGGTTGCTCTCCTTGGGATAGCAACCCAAGACCGGCGTCTTGGTTATCTTTTCGGTTCGCATTCTGTCGCGCAAGGTGCGGTCGAGCATTTCCACAAGATAGAAGAACGCAGCAACGAGTGCGAAGGTGACGATAAAGGTCATGATGAGAATCATGAGACGGTTGCTGGGTGCGCTGTTGAGCGGGAACATGGGAGGATTGAGCACGCGCAGGGTAGCTGTGGTAAGCTGGAGGTTGCGCTGACGGAGACGTGCCGCATTGAGTGCCTTGAGCATCTCCATGTAGTTGGCCTCAATGAATCCGATGTGTCTCTCCTTACGTCCCAGAGTAGCACCGATGGGAGAGAAATAAAGGAACTCGTTCTGCAGTTTGGTGCGCATAATGTCCATGGCCTGCATCTGGGCCGATGTTTCCTCTTGCTTCAGAATCTCGGTAAGCCATTGGCTGAGCAATGTCTGCTTCTTGATGCCCGAGATGCTGTTGTTCTCTCCAGCAATGGCATTAACGATAGCTCTGGTATGTTCTTCTGCTTCAGCCAGTTCCTTGCGGGCGTCGGCAATAACCTCCTGTGCGTTCTCGTCATTCTCCTCAGCCATAAGCTCGAGGTTTGAGATGCGCGACTTGAGGCGTGAGATGACGCTAAGGCTCTGCAGGAAGTCCTCGTTGTTCTTGACATTTGAGACCTGGTTGCCCAACTGGTTCTCAAGCCAGTCGATGACAGACCTCTGCGACATGCGGGCCAGCAACTGGTCATTCTCGCGTGTCTTGTGGTTTGCATCCATGATGGCAATCTGCTTTGTCTGCTCAAAGTAGTTGATGACGCGCTTTGACACGTTGTATGCAATCAGGTCGTCCTCTGCACCACACAGAATGCGGTACAGACGATTTACCTCATTCTCAAAGAACTTGATGACATTGTTGGTCTCACCAAAGCGGATAGCCTGGTACTGGTTGATGAACTCCTCGTTCAAGATCTCCAGCGTGTTATAGGCAATACCTGCATCGTTGGCAGAGTAGCCAATCTGGATCATGTCGGAGTTGCCCAACTGAACCACCTTCAGGCGACTTGAAATGTCGGGGATACCAAAATAAATATGGTGTGAGAGAATCTGATACACAAAGTTGTCAGACTTGGGGGCTGCATAGGCAGTCAGATTGTCCACCGTACGACTCTCGCTTCTCTTGTCCACCAGGGCAAGTACCTCTTTGGGGGCAGAGTTCTTGAGGTCTCGGTAGTGCTCGGCAAAGATGTAGTTGTTGTCATGCTCAGGGTCACCATACATCAAACACCTTGCCAGCAAGCGAAGCGATACGCGCTTGATGGTCTTCTCGGTAGTGATAATCAACAAGAGGTTAGCCATATTGGTGGCAGAGTTTTGAGAAACAGAACCCTCCAGGCTGTATCCCGAAATGATACCTGTATAGATGGTGGTTTCAACATTGTACAACTTGTCTTCCTTACGGGTAAGGAACCAGGCAATGATGACTGCGATCATTGGCAGCAGGATGAGGTACCATCTGATGCGATAGAAGAAACGTAGGATGTATCTAAGGAATTCCATAATGTTACTTGTTTTTCTTGTCGGAATATGTTATATCTACAATTACATTGGTGATGATGGGCGTGTGAGTGATGATCTCCAGAATCAGAATGTCGGTGGTGATGGCCGATTGCAGATTCTGATACTCTTGTGTCACGTTGCTTTCCCATCGCTTAGTCTCAGCCAGGTCTCTTACGGTCAACTCTCCCATCTTGAACTCCTCTTTTGTCAGCAGTCCTGCACCTTTGTAGGCGGCAGCATTCTCGCTGGCGGTTTTCAATGAGATGAGGTTGTTGGTGATTCGCACGTATAGGGTGGCAATGGTCTGCTTCAGGTTTTCGTATTCGATGTCCTTTGCCAGCTGTGCCTTTTCGGCGAGCAGGCGCTGGCGCTTAACCCTGCCTTTGAGGTCGAGCACGCCCGACAAGGGTACGCTGGCACGGGCACCCACGTTCCAGTAATGCTGCTTGGAACCTACATATTGATAATAAATAGGTGTAGCTACATTCTCTGACGAACCATAGTTGTCCATTACACCATACGAATAAGATGCAAATCCAGAAAGCCATTCTGACCATGATTTCTTCTCCTTCTTCAGAATTTCACGCTGTATGGCCTCTTCGCGAGCCAGTTGCTCCACGGTTGGGTTTGACTTGGCATTCTCAAACAGCAAACCCAGAGGGGGAAGCTTGAAGCTGGAATAGTCAATGTTCTCGCCTCCGCTCATGTTGTCCGTGTCAAAATAGCCGGCAATGATGCCTTTGTTTTTGTCATCCTCCTGTGCATGGATGTTACTTGTTATCCCCAATCCAAGCACTATCAATAATTTTGTTACTCCTTTCATCTGATAAACTTTTGTCCTATAGGGTTATTTGTTATTCATGAATTTCGACTTTTATTACACGTTTTCTTTTTGAATGAAAGCGGTAATGGTCTTTAGTATAATCTTTATGTCCAGCATAAAGCTATACGTCTGACCATATTTGATGTCGAGCTGCTTACGTTCTTCTGCCGACATCCTGCCAGAGTCGCCTCTCTTCTCTACCTGCCAGAGTCCGGTCAGGCCGGCTGGTGCCATAAAGCGGTCGATGCAGTCGTCTCCCGTCAGTTTCTCGGCTTCGTACAGAGGCAGTGGTCGGTTTCCTACTACCGACATGTCTCCTTTGAGTATGTTGAAAAGCTGTGGCAACTCGTCAATGCTGAACTTACGTATGAACCTGCCCACTTTGGTGATGCGAGGGTCATTCTCAAGTTTCACGAACGCGTTGTCTGTCTCGTTCTGTTTCTGTTTGCGGTATTCGCTCTCTGGAATGATCTCGTCATCTCCAATCAGGAAGTTCGTGCCACAATCCAGGTTGATGGCATCTTCTGCCGAAATAGCCGTGCCAGCCTCTTTGACGGCATCCGGATCTTCTTGCGCATACTGGTTCAGCGCATTGAGTTCTTTCAGGCGCTTGTCAGCCCCTGTGTACATGCTTCTGAACTTCAGAAAATTGAATATCTTGTAGTTCGCGCCTACGCGTTTGCTGGAGTACCACACCTTGCCGGGGCTCTCGATGCGAATGGCAATGGCGGTAATGATGAATATGGGTAGGAGTACGATGATGGCACATGTGGCAAAAACAATGTCGAATGTCCTCTTCCATAGCGGGATGCGGAAACTCAGCATAGGTTTCTTCATCGTCACGTCATTCGTTTTCACATCGCTCATCAGCTGCTTTTCGTGATGATCCACAAATACCAGTTTCTGATAGAGCTCCTCAAGCGATGGGTTGGCACTTATCGTGTCGTTGACTCCGCTTTTGTGGTATTTCTCTCGTTCATTCTCAGAAAGTTCGTCGGTGAGCAGTATGATGTAAGCCTTTGGCGTGTGTAGGTGTAAGTATGAAATAGCGGTAAGGTCTTCAATCTGGGTGCGTCGCTCAAACAGTACAATGCAGCTTGAGTTGTCTGCATTATAGAATTGCTCAACGTCCAGATAGTTGAGAGCCTGCAATACGGTAGTGCCTGGCAGGTATTGGAGACGTTGGAAAGTCTCGCTCTGTCGTCCATAATAAATGAGTTTAGCCATACCTTGCGTTTCTCTTAAAACTTATCTAACTATAATCACTATGGCTGGATTTCGTGTTGATGCCCCAGCCAGGCACTCCTTGAATTCTGATTTTTAGATGATCTTCTTTATGCGGATTTTCAACTCCATGGGGTTGAAGGGCTTGACAATATAGTCTGCAGCTCCAATCTCAAGCAGTTTGATTCGCTCGCTTGTGCTGTCTTCAGAGCTCAGCATGATGACGGGTATGTGCTTGAAAAGGTCATTTTGCTTAATCCACTCAAGAAACTCGTCACCTCTCATTCCTGGCATGCGGATGTCAGTGATGATCAGGTCGGGGGTATTGCCGTCCTGCAACCATTTTACGCCTTGCAAACCATCAGGTAACCATGTGCATTGAAAATCAGTAGTGAGATAGATACTTAATACTTTTGCAATGGTTTCTTTATCATCGATAATTAAGATTTTCTTTTTCATTTTCTAACAATAATTACAACGGTGTTTTTGATAGCTTCACCTTTAGTTTTATCTATGATTTAATTTCATTATGCAAAGTTACTCTATTTTTTTCATTTTTTACGTTTTTTACCCTAATTTTTGTTTTTTTGACATCTTGTTTTGTTATTTAGAGAGGTTTTTACGTTTTTTTTGTAAAAAAAAGAGTAATTTTGCATCTGTATATTTAAAAACAATTATCACTTATGTCTATCAAGGATAACCATTTGGTTATAATGGCAGGCGGTATTGGTAGCCGTTTCTGGCCTATGAGTACTCCTCAGCATCCCAAGCAGTTTGTGGATGTTCTCGGTTGTGGTCGCACCCTTTTGCAGCTTACGGTTGACAGATTCAAGGGAATTTGTCCTACCGAAAACGTATGGATTGTGACCTCTGCTTCTTATTTCGACATTGTGCGTGAGCAGTTGCCCGAGTTACCTGTGTCAAACATCCTGTTGGAGCCATGCCGCAGAAACACAGCTCCTTGCATTGCCTATGTAAGCTGGCGCATCAAGAAGCTCAATCCCAAGGCAAACATTGTGGTTTCTCCCAGCGACCATATTGTGATGAACGTGGCAGAGTTTGGCCGTGTAATCTCTTCATCCTTGGGCTTTGCATCAGAGACGGATGCTATCATCACTTTGGGTATGAAGCCCACCCGTCCCGAGACGGGCTATGGCTACATCCAGGCCAATCTGGGTACGTCGAGTGCTCGCAACGTAGAACTTTTCCCCGTGGACAGTTTCCGTGAGAAACCCGATCTGGAGACGGCCAAGAAGTATATTGCACAGAACAACTTCTTCTGGAACTCAGGCATCTTTGTGTGGAACGTGTCCACTATTGTCAATGCTTTCCGTGTGTATGAGCCCAGCATTGCCTCTATCTTCGAGGGTATGATGGACGTGATGGGTACGGACAAGGAGCAGCAGACCATCAATGAGAAATTCCCTGAGTGCCCCAATATCTCGGTTGATTATGCCATTCTTGAGAAGGCCGATGAGATTTTCGTCTTCCCTGCTGACTTTGGATGGAGCGATTTGGGTACCTGGGGCAGCCTGAGAGAGAATTCCCAACGTGACGAGTTTGGCAATGCCCTTATCGGTCCCCGCATTGACGTGTACGAGACACAGAACTGTATGATCCACACTGTGGGCCAGAAGCGTGTCGTTGTGCAAGGTCTTGATGGCTATATCGTGGCAGAAGAAAATGGAACACTATTGATTTGCAAGTTGAGCGAGGAACAGAGAATCAAGCAGTTCTCTGAGGAATAGTAGTCTATTTGCGAATCTTAAATGAAGATAACAAAGAAACATAAAAATTTATGGAAAAAAGAAATGTAGCGTTAATTACTGGAGTTACCGGACAGGATGGTTCTTATTTGGCAGAGTTCCTGATGGAAAAGGGTTATGAAGTGCACGGAACCATTCGTCGTTCTTCTGTGGATTATCGTGAGCGTATTGCACATTTGGAGGGTAAGTCAAACTTCCACCTTCACTATGCTGATATGGGTGACTCGATGAGTATGCTTCAGGTGGTAAGCAAGGTGCGCCCTACCGAAATCTATAATCTGGCAGCCCAGAGCCATGTGCAGGTTAGTTTCGACTCGCCTGAGTTTACTGCCGACGTGGATGCTGTGGGTGTGCTTCGTGTGCTTGAGGCGGTTCGTCTCTGCGGTTTGACCGACACTTGCCGCATCTATCAGGCTTCCACCAGCGAGTTGTATGGCAAGGTGGAGGAGGTTCCACAGAATGAGAATACTCCCTTCCATCCCTACAGTCCCTATGCCGTAGCTAAGCTCTATGGCTTCTGGATCGTGAAGGAGTATCGTGAGGCATACAATATGTTCTGCTGCTCAGGTATCTTGTTCAACCATGAGAGTGAGCGCCGTGGTGAGACCTTCGTGACTCGTAAGATTACATTGGCTGCTGCCCGTATTGCCCAAGGCAAGCAGGATAAGCTCTATCTGGGTAACCTTTCCAGCCTTCGTGACTGGGGTTATGCCAAGGACTATGTGGAGTGTATGTGGCTGATTCTGCAGAACGAGAAGCCCGAAGACTTCGTCATCGCTACCGGTGAACAGCATTCTGTACGCGAGTTCTGCTACCATGCTTTCAAGGCTGCTGGTATCGAACTTGAGTTCAAGGGAGAAGGCATGGACGAGAAGGGTATTGACAAGGCTACAGGCAAGGTGCTTGTTGAGGTGTCTCCCGATTTCTATCGTCCCACCGACGTGGTTAACCTTTGGGGCGATCCTTCAAAGGCAAAGAAGATGCTGGGTTGGAATCCTGCCAAGACCTCATTCGAGCAGCTTGTCACCATCATGGTTAAGCATGACATGGAGAAGGTGGCTGCCGACCATGTGGCCAGCGTGATGCGCACCAACCTGGCAGAATACCTTGAGAAGGGTCTTGTGAAGTAATCCAAGTCATCGGTTTAGAGTTATGGAAAAGAACGCTAAGATATACGTTGCCGGTCATCGTGGCATGGTGGGTAGTGCCATCGTGCGCGAACTGCAGCGTCAGGGTTATGATAACATTATTACCCGTACACATAAGGAGTTGGACCTTTGCCGTCAGGATCAGGTGGAGGCATTCTTTGCAGAGGAAAAGCCTGAGTATGTGTTTCTGGCTGCTGCTAAGGTGGGTGGCATCCAGGCAAATCAGTCAGCTTTGGCTGATTTCATGTACGACAACATGATTCTCGAGATGAATGTGATTCATTCGGCTTGGAAGAATGGCTGCAAGAAACTGGAGTTCCTGGGTTCTTCTTGCATCTATCCTCGCATGGCACCTCAGCCTATGCCCGAGAGCTGCCTGCTTACCAGCGAGTTGGAGAAGACCAACGAGGCTTATGCCTTGGCCAAGATTAGCGGTTTGAAGTATTGCGAGTTCCTGAACCGTCAGTACGGAACCGACTACATCTCTGTGATGCCTACCAATCTCTATGGTCCCAACGACAACTATCATCCTACTCACAGTCACGTGCTTCCCGCCTTGATCCGTCGTTTCCACGAGGCCAAGGTCAATGGCAGTACCTCCGTTACCTGCTGGGGCGATGGCAGTCCTTTTCGCGAGTTCCTGTATGTGGACGATCTTGCCAACCTTTGCGTGTTCCTGATGAACAACTATTCTGGCAACGAGACCGTGAATGCGGGTACTGGCAAGGAACTTACCATCAAGGCTCTTACTGAGTTGGTGGCTAAGGTAATTGGCTATGAGGGTGAGATTCTTTGGGATTCAAGTAAGCCTAATGGCACTCCCCGTAAGTTGCTTGACGTATCTAAGGCCTCCAAGTTGGGGTGGACGTACAAGACAGAGCTTGAGGATGGCATCCGCCTTTCTTACGATGATTTCCTGAACAATCCTATGCGAGCAGAAAGGTGAAATTCAGTTCACAATTCATAGTTCATAGTTGAAAGTGCACTATTCATAGTAAAAAAAGCGCCCAGCCTCCGAATCACTTCGTTGGCTGGGCATTTTCTTAATATATAATATGCAATAATAGGGCTTGTTGCTTATCTTCCTGCACGTCCACCGTGTCCGTGACCGCCGCCGTGTGATGACGAGTTTCCACCACCTCTTGAACCGCTGTTGCCGCCACCAAAGCCACCACCTCTGGGTGAACTGCTTGTGCTGCGGGTGCTGCCACCACCATAGTTGCTGCCTCTCGAACTGCTTCCGCTGAAGCTGCTGCTGCGTGTGGGGGTGCTGTAGCTGTTGCCTGCGCTGCGTGAGGGAGTACTTGTGAAGCCGCCGTTTCTGCCGCCGTTGTACTCTGATGAACTGCTTCTCTCAGGACGTGTCATGTTGTCGGGACGACTTCCACCCATGCTGGGACGATTGCTGTTCATGCTTCCTGCTGCGCCAGTCTCTCCACCCACGCTGGGAGTGCCTTCAGGTCGATTGCCACCCATACCGGGGCGGTTGCCTTCAGGTCTGTTGCCACCCATTCCAGGACGGTTGCCCATTCCGGGTCGGTTGCCCATGCCGTTCATGCCGGGGCGTCCGCCACCCATGTTGCCGCCTCTGCGACCATCGTTGAAACCGTTTCTGTGCGTATGACCTACGTAGCCTCTGTCATGACCTCTGTAGCCACCGTTCCATGTGGGACGACGAGAGGTGTACCAACCATCGCGATAGTGATCTCTGCAATGTCCACCTCTGTAGCTGTAGTAGAAGTGAGGGCGGCTGTAGTAGTAATGAGCGCGGTCGTAGTATCCGTAGATGGGGAAATACCAGCTTCCGTAGCGCCAGTAAACGGGGTGGAAGAAATAGTCCGTTGCCATGAAGAGCTCCCATTGCCAGTCGTGCAGGATGGCACGCAGGTCGGCGTTTCTGTATGACAAATAGTTTCCGTGAATGTCATCAACGGTATTCAGTCCCATCAGGTAGTCCAGATTGATCTCATAGGCATATTCATACTGTGCTTCGTTGAGATTCAGCTCGTATGCCATCTTGTCGGTAAGATACAGAGCCTCTTCTCTTGCAGTTTCATAACTCATGGCTTTTGCACCAATTGCGGTTGCTATGATAGCAACTAAGGTTAAGATGTATCGTTTCATATCTGTTGTTGTTTTAAGTTTCTGGTGCAAAGATACGATGCATTTTGCGGGTTTGAAAGGGAAATCACCTATGAAGTGGGGGAGATTCCCTATAATGCATCTTTGCACAATGCACAATGCACAATGCGTAGCCCTACAGTTTCGCACTGAAGAAGAAGTGGGGGTGAAATATGTCGCGATGGTGGCTGGGGTCTTCCTTGAACAGTCCGAATACGCTGCTGCCAGACCCCGACATGCAGGCGTATGTGGCACCCAGCTGGTACAGGCGTTGCTTGATTTCCCCGATGACAGGGTGGGCGGTGAATACGCTCTCCTCGAAGTCGTTATACAGCACGTCCTTCCATTCCTCCACCGGACGTGCAATGGCGTCTCTGAGCGGGAACTTGGGCATCTGGGGTGTTATCATGGAGTAGGCCTCACGAGTGGAGACGAACTCGTCGGGTTTCACCAGGGCGATGTAATAGCCTGTGAGGTCTATGTCGATGGGCGAGAAGATGTTGCCGATGCCAGTAGCCAGGGTGGGGCGTTTCTTGATGAAGAAGGCACAGTCGGCTCCCAGTCTCGACACCCTGTGCTCCATCTCCTCCTCGCTCATGTCAAGGCTCAGCATCTCGTTCAGCATCAGCATCGTGCTTGCTGCGTCGCTCGAGCCTCCACCCAGTCCGGCTCCCGAAGGGATGTTCTTCTCCAGCGAGATGAGCAGGGGAGGGGTGTGGTAGTCCTCTCTTATTTGCTCCACAGCCCTGACGACAAGGTTGTCTATCTTCCTTCCGTCAACGGGTATGCCAGTTACGCAAAGTGTGTCTTCGTCATCTTCCGTGATTTTCAACGTGTCGGTTAAGGGTATAGGGTAGAATACTGTTTCAATGTTATGGTAGCCGTCCGAACGTCTTTCTGTTACATAAAGTCCAAGGTTAATTTTGGCGCATGGATTAGTTTTCATAATTCGTCATTCATAATTCACTATTCGCATACTGAGGTCAAGCACTTTCCCGGGAGGGCGAGGGCAGAGTGTTTCTTTTTGATTTGTATTTTACCCTCGGGCATAAAACCCCGGAAAACCATTCAGGGTATGAAACTTCAGTTGCATAATTGCTGCAAAGGTAAAAAAAAAAGGGCAAAGATGAAATGAAAACACTTGAAATGTTGCACTTTTATTTGGAAAATCCTTTTCTTCTTCGTAACTTTGCGCACAAAACTATAGAAAACTGAATAATATAATGGTAAAGAAAGAACCAAAACTGGAGTCTGTTCTCGATTTGAACGGCAGTAATGTATGGGGTGTAGATGCCCACGAGATTGCTGAGATGTGGGAGAACGACAAGCATGATGAGGATTTTCGCAACAGCGAGGATAAGATTTTGAATATTATCCGATTGTCATTCGAGGTGGTTCACTACAATGAGAGTGACCCCCGCGAGAAGGCAAAATACGAGAACGGTGAGTGGGCCATCTTCACCCGTGTGGTGGCCAAGCATGGTTGCAGCCATGTGGCCATCCGCAAGAAGGAGATTAAGCGCATCACCGACCTGAGCTACGAGAATGTGAAGCACATCTCTGCGGCACTCTTGCTCGAGCTTATCGACCGTAACTTTGGCGGTGGATGGGATTCCATCCAGCTCTCGTTGAAGGACATCATTGAGAGTGGTTTCGAGATCAGCACCACCACGCTTCCCACCAGCCGTCTGCATTCTCCCGGCGGTACCTATGAGCGTAAGACTCAGGCAGGCTTCGATGTGCTTGAGGTGGCCAAGGGTAACTGGACGGAGGCTATCTTTGCCAAGAAGAAGGATCCCGTGGAGAAGATCCGCTTGCAGACAGAGTCACGTTACGACGAGGATGGTAACCTTATCAAAAAGGACTTCGATGACGATGACGACTTGGTCGATGATCCCGACTTGGACAAGGACGACATGAACGAGGACGAGACCTATTACAGTTCATATTCCGGTTCGGCTTCCAAGCGTGGCGACGATGAAGACGATGAGTATGGCGGTCTTTCCTTAGAAGGTGGTGACGAAGACGTCGATGACGACGAAGAGTAAACTATAAAGCCCCCTCCCCAATTCTCCTTAGCGGAGAAACGTGGAGGGGTTCTTTTTCTCTGTTTTCTGAGTTCCCCCTTCTCGCTCAGCGAGATTGTCTTGTTTTTTCTTTTCCTGTACCCTTCCCGATATCATCCCGATATAAACCCGTTACATTCCCGTTACATTCCCGTAGGGTTTCATGCCGAAGAAAAAGGGTGATTTATGGAAAAAGGGTTGATGAAGTGTAAAGAAAAAAGACCCCATCCCTAAGGAGGGTGGGGGGAGAGTCCTTGCCTTTTGTTCCGTTATCAGTCCGCTATGGGTCTGTTGTGTCTCTGCTATTTCTCTGCTATATAGCGGAGTCTTAGCAGGGTCACAGCGTAGTCATAACGGAGCCTTAGCAGGGTCTTTGCGGGGGGTCACCCATAGTTTTCCATAGGAAAATTTGTGCAGTTAGTGAAAATTATCTATCTTTGCGTCGTGAATTTAAAACCGAATGCCTATGTGCTCCCCTTCGCTCAAAGAAAGATACGTGAATTTCTACACCGACTTCGCCTTCAAGAAGCTGTTTGGTACGGAGATGAACAAGGACC
>JAZLKL010000185.1:0-5262 GCA_045597585.1 Bacteroidaceae bacterium
GGAGTCTCTCAACTCAAAAATGAAGGGATTCCGCTCTGAGCTAAGAGGCGTGCGTGACTTACCCTTCTATCTCTACCGTTGCACTCTGATATTTGGGTAGTCAGTGCTGTGGATTGCCACGGAAAATATCTACTGAGCCAAGATTTCCCAAAAGATTTCCCAAAAAGAAAGTGTGTCAGAAAGAACCATCAAATCGGACATTGCTAAGCTGAAAAAGAAGGATCTATTGAGACGCGAAGGAGGTAATAAGGACGGCATTTGGATTGTAATAAAGTAAGAACAATGACCACAACAAATAAGCAGACGGCAACCATCTGAGCAGAGAAGCTGGGCGATGCCTACATCCACGGCTGCCTGATGGAGGAAGTGAAGAAACAAACCGACGGTGTGGGTTGAAAGCACAGCGTGAAAGAAAACTACTGACGCTGAACATTTCGTTCTTGGACGAGCCAAGCGTCTCCTTCGTCGCCGAGCGCACCGTCCACAACAAACAGATAGGAAATCAAAGCAGAAGAAAATATTGCACACAAGATTATGAGCAATGACATACAGAACATAACATCAGCGGTAAGCGTCATCAAGACCGCCATACTCCAGAGTCAGGCACGTGCTGCAAAGGCCGTCAATCAGGAGATGCTGGCGCTCTACTATGGCATCGGGCGTTTCATCTCTGCCAATACACGCAACAGGAACTGGGGCAAAAGTGTGCTCGCCCAGCTCAGCAGCTACCTGCGCATCCTCAACGATGACGATTGAGGAGGCGAGGAAAAAGTATATTGAATTTCTACACCAACTATCGCAAGGACATCATCACCCCAGGCACGGAGCTCCACCGCCTGAAACAGGAGTATGACGAGAACCCAACGATACAGTTGAGACGTAAAAAATAGTTAAAAACATCGTTTTAATCGTCGCGAGAGGGTCAAAAACAAGGGGCTGGCGACAAATAAACGCACGAAATACAATGGAAATCATAGGCAGAAACAAAGAAATAAAACAGCTTAACGAGTTGTATAACAGTCGGAAAACCGAGTTTGTGATGGTTTACGGACGCCGTCGTGTAGGTAAGACTTTTCTGATAGATGCTGCGATGGAGGGAAAAATTACCTTCCGTCATGCTGGTCTTTCGCCAATAGAAGAGGAAGAAGGAACTCAAAAAAGTTCATCCGGAAAGAATGCCATGAAGCGCCAGTTGAAGCATTTCTACCAGACGCTGCAGATGCATGGTATGCGCAGGAGTCATTGTCCTGCCTCGTGGGCGGAAGCTTTCATGATGTTGGCAGGGCTGCTGACAAAGATGGATGATGGCAGCCGGCAGGTGGTGTTTATTGATGAGTTGCCCAGGATGGATACACCTCGTTCGGAGTTTGTCACCGCCTTGGAAGGTTTCTGGAACAATTGGGCTTGCCATCGTTCGAATATGATGTTCATTGGATGCGGAAGTGCTACGAGTTGGATTCTGGATAACCTGATAGACAACTATGGTGGGCTTTATGGTCGTGTATGCAGAGAGATTCATCTTCGCCCTTTTACGCTGCATGAGTGCGAATTGTTCTACAAGCATCGTGGTGTGCGAATGTCAAGATACGATATTGCACAAAGTTACATGGTGTTGGGGGGTATACCATTCTATATGAACTATGTGGACAAGGGCATGAGTATCGGTCAGGCAATAGATGCCATCTTCTTCAATCCCGATTGCTATCTGCGCGACGAGTACAACCGTCTGTTTGCATCGGGTTTCCGCAAACCTGAACAGATGAAGGCGATTGTTGAGGTATTGTTCAAGCGTCATGCTGGCTGGACACGCAAGGAGATTGTCAAGAGATCGGGATTGCACGATAATGGAGATTTCTCGAAACTCCTTAAGGCTTTGGTAGCAAGTGATTTTGCAGTTTCCTATCTGCCAATAGATGGTGATGGTGAGACATTGCATTACAAGCTGGTGGATCCTTTCTGCTGGTTCTGGCTGCATTTTGTGAAAGGTCACTCTCGAACCGTGACAGATTATTGGCAAAGTGTTCCTCTACAGTCAGTAGTGAGTTGGAGTGGATACGCTTTCGAAGAACTTTGCTGGAGTCATTGGATGCAGATAAAATCCGCCTTGGGTGTTGCAGGCGTTACCACGGAACTGAGTGGATGGGCTCAAAGAGGTGATGATGAAGTGGAAGGATCGCAAGTAGATTTGATAATGCGCCGCCGTGACCACATAGTGAACATGTGCGAGATGAAATACTATGGCTCAGAGTTCGTGGTTACAAAGAACTATCATCAGAAACTCCTGCATAGACAAACCTTGCTAGAAGACCTCCTGGATAGCATGGAAGTGGTTCATCCGACTCTTGTGACTACCAAAGGGCTGAAGTACAACGAATACAGCAACATTTTCCAAAATATAATAACGCTTGACGATTTGTTCAAGGAATAGAAACGATGACAACAACAAATAAGCAGACGGCCGCCATCTGGGCAGAGAAGTTGGGCGATGCACCCGAACCGCAGTCGCTGCCAGAAGAGGAAGGGAAGGACGAATAACAAGATAGCGAAACATACAATTATGCAACGTACAATAGCAAAAGATACGCTCCGCGAGTATGTCAAGGAGAATGAGGTGGTCCTGACGAAGGGCGACAGTTTGCTATGAACGAACTATAAACGAAAATATAAGTACTAACAATTCAAAATAACAACTTGCGATTGCCAATGAAATAAAGAAACGAATACTTGACATCCTTGACTCGACTGGGTATCAGAATTAGCACTTCAATGAGAACCTCCATCGCAGTCAAATCACCGGATGCTCACACACCTTCACTTGGCAACATAAGCATTTTAAGGCAACAGTAAAAAACATGATATACGGAGGCGAACCCCTACACGGAAATAACCCATCAGATTGGGAAACAGTATCAATCCTCAGAAGCGACCTTCTGGGATTGTATGGCGATGGCTTGGAATCTGTCTATGACAAGAACCTCAAAGCTTGCCAGTATGCAGAGGATCAGGCACGAGAGTTGTACGATGTCCTGTACCACAAAGACGATGCCGCCAACCTTGCGCAAAGACGCTTGGAAGGAGAAAATGCCTATGGTAAGATGATAAGAATAAAAAGGAACCTGGACAACACACGTTTCGAGCGTGCCAGCCGCAGCCGTTATAACTTTGGTTCACTCTGCAGAGGCAACGATGGATTAGTTTACATGAAACTCAACTTGCAGATAAGATTCAAGAAATAATTAACACCGATGTGGTGTACGTAAAACCTCACAAGCGTGGCAACAAGATGATAGGGCCCTACATCTGCAACAAGAACCTGCAGAAGTCAAAGAACCCGAACATCGTACACAGCGTTTCGGAGTCGTACCGACAGTCGTTGAACGAGAAGAAAGAATAAACAAAAACAAAATAAACAGAACTACCTATGGCGCGATTTGCCCAATACTACATAAAATATCATCATGAGTTTGCTCCCTATGATTGGGAGAAGCGACAGGAACATCTGGGTGCTCTCTTCGAACGAGATGAGAGCATCGCGTTTGGTGTGGGCGAACCTTCGGAGGAGCAGAGGGCGAATGGGGAACAGTACGCCAAGACGTATAACCATCGCGTCTATCACTTGCAGAACAATCCGGCCATCATCGTGATGCAGTTTGCCAACTCCATCGACATTCCTGTTGAGAAGAATTTCGGTCCTGATGTGGCAAAGGATGAGCCATCGTGCTTTGTCATCATCGACAATCGCGACAATCTTCGCACCGTGGCGATACAGAAGCGCAAGAAGGCCTTTGGCAATCCCGGGCAAGTGGCAAGGATTCTGGCCGAGAAGATTGACGAACTGCTCTACAAGGACAAGTGCTACAAGATGGAGATACTGCCGGAGTTCTACCCGGAAGACCTCTTTGAGGCTTGGGAGAAGTTGCAACGGAACGTACAGGCGATGCGTTTCGGTGTGCCCGAACTGACTAACGATGAAATCATACAGAAGGTGAACGAACTGCGTGATCAAGGCAAGGATTACTTCGACGACTCGCTGATGTCGGCTCTTCTGAAAATAGCTGTTGAGGCGAAGAAGGCAAAGTATAAGCATCTCTACACCGTAATGCCAGAGGATAAGAAAACGGCTCTCTACGTGGACAAATCGAGTGTATTCATGAAGAACCTGATCACTATGAGCCGCGCCATCAATATGCCTGTGGAGCTGGTGACGAGCGATGCCGGCACGTTCCGTTGCTTTGTTGAGACGGACGAGGACAACACGGACAAGATCGTCTGCCGAGAGTTTGATGCCGACCTGCTGGAACAGCTTTTCAGCAAGAAGAAAAAGGACGGTGAACGCATTGAGCCGTCAGACATCACGAGGATTGAAGGCGAGATAGTGGAACTGTTGAACGGTATGAAACACGAATCAGAAGACGAGGAAGGAGGCGAGCAGGTGGTATGATGGTACATTTGGATAAAGAGCAAATAAAGCAGGAACGCCGTAAGCTCATCGCCGATGCCGTTTACGTGATCTGTCAAGACAAACTAAAGGAACTGCAAAGAGATGGGCGAACAGAACTGACACCCGTTGAAGTGTTTCTTTCGGCTAAGGACTACACGAACATCATCCTTGCGCTGCCAGACATCAGCGAGGGCATAGATGACGAACTTGATGACCTGGAGGATGATGCCACGAGTCAGGACGAGGCAGTCATTATTATGATGGTAATGACGGCTCAGATGGAAGCATTGAGCAGACACCACATCGGGGTGGATTACAAGGACTCCATACTCCGCATCTTCGCTCGCATTCAGGATCATGAACTCTTTTTCCCTCTGCTTGACGGTTTTGCCACAAAGGAACAGACGCGCTGGCTGGAGGGCAAGAAGACAAACTTGCTGAACTACGAGCTCAACGAGATAGCAGAAGGTGAAGGCCGTACGGAAGAAGTAATGGCGGTGTTTGAGAGTATGCTGACCTATGCCGAGCACATGGACAAGAATAGCATCAAGGAGCAGATAATCTTCCTCTGCCGTTACAATCTCGACCATAGGAATGCTTACAACAAGATTCTGCTTGACCTGTTCGAGAAGTTGGGCATCAAGAGTACGACGATGCTTAATCCCGATAAGGTCATTATGTGGAAAATTTCGCGGATTCGGTCCGCTGGCAACTGCAAAAAGTTGACCCCCACATTGGCGCAGCTGCATGACCCCTTTATTATTACATACAATTGACCCCCACAGATCGAGTGATTTGCGGGGGCTTTTTTGTACCTTTGC
>JAZLKL010000186.1:0-40227 GCA_045597585.1 Bacteroidaceae bacterium
AGTATCTGGTCAAAAGAATTATTTCAAGGTCTGCACTCAGGGCGAACCCGAGAATAATTCAGCAGATCTCCCAGGGATTGCTTGACTTTGAGCTGAATGCCGCTTAGTTTATGTTTTCATTTTTACCAAACCATTGATATAGAAGAAATTCAGAAATTCTTTTGGCTTATTTCTTGTTTTTTTCGAAGTAGTGTGTTATCTTTGTGCAAAATTACTAATTCTGCTACCCATGGGAAAACTAATCATTGAGATACCCCCAATCAGCGAACAGGATTGTTACTACCTGCAGGAGCGATACAAGCCCAGCTTTAACTATCCTTTGCACAAGCATAATGCTTTCGAACTGAACTTCGTGGAGCATTGCGCCGGGGCACGTCGTATTGTGGGCGATAATATGGAGGTGCTCAGTGACTTCGACCTTGCTCTCATCGGTTGTAATCTGGAGCATGTGTGGGAACAGCACGACTGCAATACCGAGACCATACACGAGATAACGATTCAGATGCCTCCTAACTTCTTCTCCAACGAGTGGTTGGCACGTCGTGTGATGCAACCGGTGAAGGAGTTGTTTGAGAGTGCCCAGGTGGGAGTGGCATTTGGCATGAAGGCCATCATGACGGTGTATGAGCGCCTCAATACCCTGGCAAAGTCCGAACCCTCGTTCTCCACGGCCATGACGGTGGTTAGCATCCTGTACGACCTTGCCACCTCGGGCGACTACCACAGGCTTTCGTCATCGCACTACTCGCATGTGGAGGTGCCGGTAACGAGCCGAAGGGTGCAGCGCGTCAAGGACTACATAGATACGCACTTTCAGGATGAGATACGCATGGAGATGCTCTCCGAGTTGGTGAACATGACGCCCAACGCATTGAGCCGTTTCTTCAGGCAGCATACCAACTGCTCCATATCGAACTATATCAACGATGTGCGCATAGGCAAGGCTACCGAACTCTTGACCGACAGCACGCAGACGGTGGTGGAGATAAGTTACAAATGTGGTTTCAACACTATCTCAAACTTCAACCGAACCTTCAAAAGCATCAAGGGCGTCACGCCTACCGAGTTCAGGGAGAGTTATAAGAAGAATACGTACTTGATTTAGCCATAATTCATAATTCATAATTGATAATTGATAATTGATAATTGACAATTGATAATTGACAATTGATAATTGATAATTGGTTGCGCGATGTCTTTGCGTTCCACCAATTCACAGCGCAGCCAATTCTTCTTTCTTCTCTCTTCTCTCTTCTCTCTTCTCTCTTCTCTCTCAATTCTTAATGTGCATTGTGAATTGCTGTGAATCGTGCTACCACAGCCATGAAAAATTCGAATAGGTTAATTTTGTGGTATTTATTGATAGAATTGTGCAAGGATTATAGGATAATACTTTATAACTTTGCATCGTGAATTATTGTGACTAACCTCGTTGTTGCCCGATATTGAGGACCATGAAGGGGGAATGCCGTGCAAAATATGCTGTGAATCAGCATGAAACGGCAGGTGAGCATGCTCGGTAGAAATAACTAACATCCATGTACAATGAATAAGAATCTTAAATCAATCGTTGCTGCCTTTTGTGTGGCGCTAACCCTCGGGGCGTGTGCCGATAAGAAACAAGTGGTGGAAGAACCTCTTTCTCCCATTGAGTATGCCCAGACACTCGGTATGGGTTGGAACCTTGGTAATAACCTTGATGCCTGGGTAGATAGTACGGGCGTGGCTGTAGAGACTGCCTGGAAGAACGGCGAAGCCACACAGACGGCCTTTGATGCCGTGGCCAAGGCGGGCTTTAAGAGTGTGCGCATCCCCGTGACATGGCTCGGCCACTTCGGTGAGGCTCCCGACTACGTCATCGACAAGGTGCGCATGGATCGCGTGGCCGAAGTCATCGGCTATGCACACAAGGCAGGACTTAAGGTTATTGTCAACATACATCATGATGGTCATGCCGATGGAGGTCATGCCGACACCTACACATGGCTCAAGGTGCAGGAGGCTGCCAAGAACGATAGCGTGAATGCTGCCATCAAGGTTCAGCTTGCTGCCATCTGGACACAGATTGCCAACCGTTTCAAGGACGAGGGCGAATGGCTCATCTTCGAGACCATGAACGAAATCCACGATGGCAACTGGGGCAACGAGTCTGTGATGGAGAATCCCGAAGACCAGTTCCGTGTGCTCAACGAGTGGAACCAGGCTGCCCTCGATGCCATCCGTGCCACCGGTGGCAACAATGCCACACGCTACGTGGGCATACCCGGTTACGTGTGCCAGCCCTGGCTCACCACACGCACCCTGAAGCTGCCCACCGACAAGGTGGATGGCAAGCTGATGGTGGCCGTTCACTCCTACGACCCCTGGGACTATGCCGGCTCGGGCAAATACACGGAGTGGGGACACACCAGTACCGTTACCAACGAGGAGGGTAGCATCATGTATCAGGAGGGTGAGAAGGAGTATGTGGCTATGCTCGACAACCTCTACGAGACCTACATCAAGAAGGGCATTCCAGTTTATTTTGGCGAGTTTGCCTGTGTGCATCGTTCCACTGAGCGTGCCGAGGCTTTCCGCAAGTATTACCTCGAGTATGTGTGCAAGGCTATGAAGGACCGTAAGATGGTAGGCTTCTACTGGGACAATGGCTATGAGCACAACCGCGACAATCCAGATACCGACGATGATGTGTTCGGCCTTATCGACCATGCTTCGGGCAAGTTCATCCTCGACGGAGAGGAAATTTGCAAGATTATGGTTAATGCGTGGGAGAACACCGACTCCCTCTATACCCTTGAGAGCGTGTATGAGAAGGCTCCAAGATGAAAAAACTTGATAAATTAAAAATCGACATATTAAATAATGAAAAGAATCTTATTATCCCTGTTCCTGTCTTCCACATGCCTTGTGGCAGGTGCTCAGCAGAGAACCGATGCCCAGCTTGAGGCAAAGGTGCAGAAGGCACTCAGTCAGATGACCCTTGAGGAGAAAGTGCGACTGAGCTATGCCCAGTCAAAGTTTACCAGTCCTGGTGTGCCTCGTCTCGGCATTCCCGAACTCCATACCAGCGACGGACCTCATGGTGTAAGAATGGAAATCAACTGGAACGATTGGGGACATGCCAACTGGACCAACGACTCATGTACGGCATTCCCTGCCTTGACCTGTCTGGCTGCCACATGGAACCCCGAGATGGCTCGCCTCTATGGTCGCAACGTGGGCGAGGAGGCACTCTATCGCAAGAAGTCCGTACTCCTGGGTCCTGGTGTCAACCTCTACCGCACACCTCTCAACGGACGTAACTTTGAGTATATGGGCGAGGATCCCTATCTGGCAGGTCAGATGGCAGCACCTTACATCCAGGGTTTGCAGAGCAACGGCGTGGCATGCTGTGTGAAGCACTATGCGCTGAACGAGCAGGAGGTGTTCCGCGGCCATGTGGATGTGCGCATCAGCGACCGTGCCCTCTATGAACTCTACCTGCGTCCGTTCCAGGCAGCCGTACAAGAAGGTGGCGCATGGAGCATCATGGGTAGCTACAACCAGTATCTTGACCAGCACACCACCCACAACAAGCGTCTTGTCAACGAAATTCTGAAGGGCGAGTGGAAGTTTGACGGTGCTGTCATCAGCGACTGGGGTGCTGCCCACAATACCGAGGAGAGCATCTTCAACGGTCTTGACCTGGAGATGGGAACGGGAACCGACGGTTTGATTACCGAGTCGCGCAACTCATACGATGACTATTTCCTGGGACGTGCCTATCTGGAGAAGTGCCGCCGTGGCGAGGTTCCCATGTCGGTCATCAACGACAAGGCAGCCCGCATGCTTCGTCTGCTGTTCCGTACGGAGATGGCTGAAGGTCGCGGATTTGGCGCCATGAACTCTGCCGAGCACTTGGCTGCTGCCCGCAAGATTGCCCAGGAAGGCATCGTGCTGCTGAAGAATGAGGCTGCTGCCTCCAAGACACCCTTGCTGCCTTTGACCCGTGAGCGTCTGGCTCAGCTAAAGGAGGGCAAGAGTGGTCGCACCACCATCCTTGTGGTGGGCGAGAATGCTACCCGCAGCCTTTGTGCAGGTGGTGGCAGTAGCGAACTGAAGCCACGCGACGAGGTGTCGCCCCTTCGTGGCATCACCGAACGTTATGGCAAGGATTGCGAGGTGAAGTACGCCAAGGGCTATGTGTCGGGTCCCAGCATGTATGGCATGGTGCGCGAGATGAGCCAGGCTGTTTACGACTCTCTGCGTACCGAGGCAGTGAGCATGGCCAAGGAGGCTGACGTGGTAATCTACGTGGGTGGTCTGAACAAGAACCATCAGCAGGATTGCGAGGGTGGCGACCGTACCTCTTATGGTCTTCCCTTCCAGCAGGATCAGCTCATCGGCGAGTTGCTCAGCGCCAACCGTAACACCGTGCTTGTATTGGTTTCGGGCAACGCATACGCTATGCCCTGGCTCGATAAGGCTTCTACCCTGGTTCAGTCCTGGTATCTGGGCAGCGAGGCAGGTCATGCCCTGGCCGACGTGCTTTCGGGCGATGTTTGTCCCTCGGGCAAGCTTCCCTTCTCGTTTGCCTACGAGCTGACCGACTATCCTGCTCACAAGATGGGCACGGTGGGCTATCCCGGCGTATCGCCCGAGAAGTTGCCTCAGGGCTATGCCGGCGAGGCAGGCAAGCCCCTCTCTTCCGAGAACATCCTGAAGGCTGCCATTGAGGGCTGGAAGGGCATCAGCTTCACCGACGAGAAGAGCCGTGGCCGCAAGGGTGACGACTCACAGGTGTATGGTGAGGACATCCTGCTGGGCTATCGCTGGTTTGACTACTTCGGACAGAATGGTACCTACTCTGCCAAGAGCAAGAAGGCCAAGAACTGTCGCGTGTGCTTCCCCTTCGGCTATGGCCTGAGCTATACCACCTTCAGCTACGGAAAACCCTCTATCGAAGGCAGAACCGTGAGCGTGACCGTAAAGAACACCGGTGCCGTGAAGGGCAAGGAGATCGTGCAGTTCTATGTGGGCGACGACAAGGCTTCTGTCATCCGTCCCGTCAAGGAGTTGAAGTCGTTTAGCAAGGTGGAGCTGAATCCTGGCGAGGAGAAGGTGGTTACATACACCGTGAGCGACGACGATTTGAAGTTCTTCGACGAGGTGTCGCACAAGTGGACTGCCGAGCCTGGTAGCTATACCATCTCTGTAGCTTCCTCTTCTGCCGATGTCAAGGGTAAGGTGAAATTGCAGAACTAAGATACTTCCACAGGCTTCAGTAAAAATAATTTTTTGATTACTTACTAAAGATGAAAAATAAACATAAAATCGTGTTGATTTGTGCGGCAGGCATGCTGGCCGCATGTAAGAGTAAGGTGTATGAGGATACCCGTCAGGGAGTTGTCATACACGTGCAGCAGCAGGTCAATGCTGATTCTGCAGGCTATCAGTCACCTCGACTGGTACGTCTGCAGGTGATGGGTGAGAAGATCATCCACGTATCGGCCACAGCCGAGAAAGCCTTTGCCGACAAGCAGAGTCTGATTATTGTGGACCAGAAGGCAGAGACGCCCTACGATGTGCTGGAGCATGGCGACACCATCACGGTATCGACCAAAAGCATCAAGGCCAACGTGCTGACTACCACCGGTGAGGTTTGGTTTGCCGATTCGCTGGGCAACCTCATCGTGCATGAGCAGAACGGAGGCGGCAAGCAGTTTACCCCCTATGAGTGCACCCAGGAGCATGCCGACGGCAAGTATGAGACCTACAAGGGATGGAGCATCCGCCAGGTGTTTGAGAGTCCTGAGGATGAGGCCTTCTACGGTCTTGGTCAGCATCAGGCCGACGAGTGGAACTACAAGGGTCGCAACGAGGAACTCTTCCAGTACAACACCAAGGTCAGCATTCCGTTTGTGGTTTCTTCCAACAACTACGGCATCCTGCTCGACAGCTATTCACTCTGCCGCTTTGGAAATCCGCAGGATTACAGTCAGTTGCATAAAGTCTTCAAACTGGCTGACAAGGACGGCAAGGAAGGAGCCTTGACAGGTACCTACACGTCGCCCGACGAAGAGACGCTGGTACGCCGTGAGGATTCGTTGTATTTCGAGAACCTGAAGTCGGCCAAGAATCTTCCAAAGTTCAACCTGAACAACGCCACCGTGGTGTATGAAGGCACCATCGAGCCTCTGGAGACAGGCGAGTACCGCTTCTCACATTACTATTCGGGCTACCAGCGCATCTTCATCGACGGCAAGGACGTCTATACCGAGGACGTGGCAGGCACGGGCAGCACAGACCAGACCATCTGGCGCACAGCGTGGAACCCCAATGCCCGTAAGTTTGCCGTGAATCTGGAGAAGGGCAAAAAGTACAGCTTCCGCCTGGAGTGGACTCCCGATGGTGGTGAGGCATACTGCGGTTTGCGCGCCTATGCCCCTGTAAGTAACGAGGAGCAGCAAAAGCTGTCGTTCTGGAGTGAGATGACCCAGCAGCTGGATTACTACTTCATGGCAGGCGACAATGCCGACGAGGTTATCTCGGGCTATCGCACCCTCACGGGCAAGGCACAAATCATGCCCGACTGGCTCTTCGGCTATTGGCAGTCGCGTGAGCGCTACAAGACCCAGAGCGAGATTCTGGATGCCTTGGCAGGATTCCGTGAGCGCCATCTGCCCATCGACAACATCGTGATGGACTGGAACTACTGGACTCCCGATTCATGGGGAGCCTTTGAGTTCGACCCCACCCGCTTCTCTGACCCTGCCGGTATGATCGACACCATTCATCAGAATCATGCCAAGATCATGATTTCGTGCTGGCCCAAGTATTACCTTACCGTGGATAACTATAAGGAAATGCTCGACAAGGGCTACATCTATCAGCAGACGCTGAAGGACTCTATGTACGACTGGCTGGGCTATCAGTATGCCTTCTATGACGCGTATGCCCCCGAGGCTCGCAGAATCTTCTGGCGCCAGCTCTATGAGAAGCTGGGCACCATCGGCATGGATGCCTGGTGGATGGATGCCTCTGAGCCCAATGTGCGCGACTGTACCGACATGGAGTATCGCAAACTCTTGTGTGGTCCTACTGCCTATGGTTCGTCGGACGAGTACTTCAACGCCTACTCTATCGTGAACGCCGAGGCCATCTATGACGGACAGCGTGCCTACGAGACTGCCGTGGAGAAGCGTGGCATTGATGCCAAGGACTCAAAGACGCTGCAGAATGCCGTAGAGTGGGATGACCGTGGTTTTGGCAACCAGTTCTCGCCCAACAACAAGCGCGTCTTCCTGCTTACCCGCAACGGCTTTGCGGCCGAACAGCGCTATTCAACCGCTACCTGGTCGGGCGATATCGGTACACGCTGGGAGGATATGAAGGCCCAGATTACCGCAGGCTTGAACTTCTCCATCTCGGGTGTGCCCTATTGGAGTCAGGATATTGGCGGTTTCTCAGTAGAGAAGCGTTTCGAGGCTGCCCAGCGCCTGTATGACGCCAAGGGCACAGAGAATGCCGACCTGAAGGAGTGGCGCGAGATGAATACACGCTGGCACCAGTGGGGTATGTGGGCTCCCATGTACCGCACGCACGGACAGTTCCCCTTCCGCGAGCCTTGGAACATTGCTCCCGAGGGGCATCCTGCCTACAATGCCATCAAGGCATGTCTGGACTTGCGCTATCGCCTGATGCCTTACATCTACTCGTTGGCTGCCGACGTGCATTTCAAGGACTACACCATGATGCGTCCCCTCGTGATGGACTTTGGCAAGGACAAGGCGGTGCGTAACATTGGCTATCAGTTTATGTTCGGTTCCTCTATCATGGTCAACCCTGTCTATGCCTACAAGGCACGCAGCCGCGAGGTGTATTTCCCCAAGGATAACGTGTGGTACGATTTCTTCACCGGTAGTGTCACCTCGCAGGGTGGCGAGACACTCAATATCCCCGCACCTTACGAGCGCATTCCTCTCTTCGTACGTGCCGGAAGCATCATTCCCGTGGGTCCTGCTATTGAATACACGCAGCAGGCAAAGGCAGACAACATCCGTCTGTATGTGTACCAGGGTGCTGATGGTTCGTTCAACCTCTATGAGGATGAGGGTACCAACTATGGATATGAGGAAGGCCGTTATGCCAACATACCCATCAGCTACAACGAGGCTACCAAGACTCTCACCATCGGTGAGCGAAAGGGTGAGTTCCCCGGTATGCTGAAGACTCGTACGTTTACCATTGTGACTTGCAGCAAGGATAAGCCTCAGGGCTACAATCCCGAGGCTGCTGGGCAGGAGGTGAAGTACGATGGCAAGGCTGTGAGCGTGAAGATTTAGGTTTTTCGGGGCTCCGGTTTTTCGGAGCTCCGGTATTCCGGTATTCCGGTATTCCGAGCCTTAAACTTCCTCTAACTTCCTTTTATTTCCTCTAACTTCCTCTAACTTCTATGACTAAGAACGTGATAAAAAATAGGCTTGCTTTGTGGTTGCTTGTCTTGGCCACATGGATGGGCAGTAGTTGCTCACGCCAACAGGCTGTGAGCAGCAGCGACTATGTCACGGTGCGTGATGGTCGTTTCTACATTGGTGACCAAGAATACCGTTATGTGGGAGCGAATATGTGGTATGGTGCCATTCTCGGCAGCGAGGGACAAGGTGGAAATCGCCAGCGCCTCATGGCCGAACTGGATGACATGAAGGCCATCGGCATCGACAACGTGCGTGTGCTCATCGGAGGCGACGGGCGCGATGGCATACCCTCACACATAGCTCCCAAGTTGCAGACGGAGCCAGGCGAGTACAACGATACCCTTTTGGCTGGACTCGACTTCCTGATGGCTGAATTGGAGAAGCGTGACATGAAGGCCGTGCTCTACTTCAACAATGCATGGGAATGGAGTGGGGGATATGGTGCCTATCTTGACTGGGTAGGGTTTGAAGGCGACGTGATGGGGCAGGACGGAAAGATAAAGCATTTCACCCAGACTCCCGTACCCACCCTCGACGGATGGTCGGAGTACATGCAGTATGTGAGCAACTTCATCCTCAACGATGAGGCAAAGGAACTGGCTGCCAATCATGTAAAGAACATGGTGACACGCGTAAACCGCTACACAGGAGTGCCCTATACCGAGTCGAAAGCCTTGATGGCGTGGGAGATAGCCAACGAACCCCGTTGCTTCGTCAACGACTCACAGCATAAGAAGAAGTTCGTGGAGTGGATTGACGAGCAGTCAACCCTCATCAAGAGTTTCGACCCCAACCACTTGGTGACCACAGGTTCGGAGGGTATGCATGGCTGTGAAGACGACTGGGATTTGTTTGAGCAGATTCATGCCCTGAAGCACATTGACTATGCCTGCATTCACATCTGGCCCAACAACTGGGGATGGCTTGGCGAGTTCAACCAGAACTACGATGCCGACAAGACCATAGAGGGGCCCGACCCTATGGTGGAGCGGTTGGACGAGGCATGCAAGAAGACGAGCGAGTACATAGACAAGTCGTATGAGCTGATGAGCAAGATAGGGCGCCCCATAGTGTTGGAAGAGTTCGGCTATCCTCGCGACCGTTTTCTCTTTACCCCCGGTTCACCTACCACAGGTCGTGATGGCTATTACAAATATGTGTTCGACATCATCCGTACCAGTGGCAAGATAGCAGGTTGCAACTTCTGGGGGTGGGGTGGTCGTGCCCAAGTTAGGCACACCATCTGGCAACGCTGGGACGACTACGTATGCGACCCTGCCCAGGAGGAGCAGGGACTCAACTCGGTATTTGCTTGCGACAGCAGTACCTTGGCCCTCATCAAGGAGATGAACACCCGTCTGGAGTGCGTGTTGGAGACCAATGACAGTACCTGGGTGTGGAAGGATGGCAAGGAGGTACAGCTCAAGGTCACCTTGAAGAACAGCGGAAGGTTGACCGTACCTCTGCACACCGTGGAGTTGCGCATCACCAAGGATACCGGGGAAGAGGTCTATGCCGATGCCAAGGAGCGACTGGGAGATCTGAAGCCCGGAGAAGAGCTTGTATTTTACGACGATGCAAGCAAACCTCATCATGTGGCTGATGCCCCCGGATTCTATCATATCTACATGAAGGTAAACGGAAAGGACATCGTAAGAAACGTGACCGAGACCTACGACAAGCCTTTGGTCATCGACCACTACTGCTTCGGCGTTGAACCCGAGAAGATTGTGTCGGAACCTGATGCACAACCCGACTTCAAGGAGTTCTGGGACAAGGCACGTGCCGAGCTGGCAAACACCCCCATGAACGCCTCTGTGAAGCAGATACGACAGGAAGAAGAGGGAGGCAAGAAAGCCTACGTGGCACAGGTGCGCGGACTGGACGGCGACCTTGTGCAGATAGACTATACCGTGCCCACAAAGCCCGGCAAGTATCCTGTGCACATCATGAACATGGGCTACAGCAGCAAGCCTTGGCCCCTCGACCTCACGGACAATGGGTGGATCGACGTGATTGTGAGCAGTCGCGGACAGGGACGCAACGACGATACCAACCGTTTTGGTGACTGGATTCAATTTGGTCTGGACGACCCTGCCCATTACTACTATCGTGGTGCCTATCTGGATTGCCCCCGTGCCATCGACTACCTGGTAACGCTACCCGAAGTAGATGACCGCAACATCTTCCTCGAAGGTGGCAGTCAGGGTGGAGCCTACAGCATGGCTTGTGCAGCCCTGGACCACCGTGTGCGTGCCATAGCCTGCTACATCACCTTTATGAGCGACTTTCCCGACTACTTCCGCATCGTGGAATGGCCCAAGCACCCCGTGGTGGACAAGGCCAAGGAACTGGGACTGAGCGATGAGCAGCTCTACCGCAACCTGTCGTACTTTGACATTAAGAACCTTGCTGGGTGGATAGAATGCCCCGTATATCTTGGCATTGGGCTACAGGATGTGACCTGTCCTCCACACACCAACATTTCAGGTTACAACCTGCTGAAGGGAGAGAAGGAACTCCATGTGTACCGCAACTACGGGCACCATGTGGACTACAGCCATTGGAACCCCACCATCTTTAAGTTCTATGACAAATACAAGAAACAATAACAACTAAAAATATACAGCAATGAATCAAGAATTCGGCCACTATGACGATGCCAATCGCGAATACGTCATCACCAATCCCGCTACTCCATTTCCCTGGATCAACTATCTGGGCAATGAGGATTTCTTCGGACTAATCAGTAATACTGCAGGAGGTTACGACTTCTACAAGGATGCCAAGTTCCGTCGCATTACACGTTATCGCTACAATGGCGTTCCCATGGACAATGGTGGTCGCTACTTCTATATCAACGACAATGGCACGGTATGGAATCCTGGTTGGAAGCCTTGCAAGACACCCCTTGACTCGTACGAGTGCCGTCATGGTATGAACTATACCCGCATCACCGGTGCCAAGAACGGCATTGAGGCATCCGTGCTCTTCTTCGTTCCTTTGAAAACGTGGGCAGAGGTGCAGAAGGTAACCCTGCGCAACACCACGGATAAGGCAAAGAGCATCAAGCTGTTCTCGTTTGCAGAGTGGTGTCTTTGGAATGCGGCCACGGATATGGAGAACTTCCAGCGCAACTGGTCAACGGGTGAGGTTGAGATTGACGGTTCCGTCATCTACCATAAGACCGAGTATAAGGAGCGTCGCAACCACTATGCCTACTATTCTGTCAATGTTCCCGTACAGGGCTACGATACCGACCGCGAGTCGTTCATCGGTCTCTATAACGAGTTTGCTAATCCTCAGTGTGTAATGGAAGGTAAGCCTTCCAACAGTCTGGCTCACGGATGGAGCCCTGTGGCATCACACTACATCGAGGTGGAACTGCAGCCTGGTGAGGCAAAAGACTTTATCTTCGTGCTGGGCTACGTGGAGAACGAGCAGGATGAGAAGTTCTCGCAGGAGGACATTGAGCGCAAGAAGAATGGCACGCTTATCTCTTCGCAGGCCAGCGACGTGACCTTTGTCAACAAGAAGAAGGCACTGGCTACCATAGAGCGTTTCAGCACGGTAGAGGCTGTGGATAAGGCTTTCGACGAGTTGCACGAGATGTGGGACAATCTGCTTGACAAGTACACCGTGAAGAGTGACGATGAGCGTCTGAACCGTATGGTCAACATCTGGAACCAGTACCAGTGCATGATTACGTTCAACTTCTCGCGTTCTGCCTCGTTCTTCGAGAGCGGTATCGGTCGTGGCATGGGATTCCGTGACTCAAATCAGGACCTCGTGGGTTTTGTGCATCAGATACCCAGTCGTGCCCGTGAACGTATCATCGACATTGCTTCGACGCAATTCCCCGACGGAGGTTGCTACCATCAGTACCAGCCCCTTACCAAGCATGGCAATAACGACATCGGCGGTGGCTTCAATGATGACCCCTGCTGGCTCATCTTCGGTACGGTGGCTTATATCAAGGAGACAGGCGACTTCTCCATCCTCGACGAGCCCGTACCTTTCGACAATGTGCCCGGTTCGGAGGTTTCGCTCTTTGAGCACCTGCGCATCTCATTCAATCATGTAGTAGAGAACCTGGGTCCTCACATGCTGCCCCTTATCGGTCGTGCCGACTGGAACGACTGTCTTAACCTGAACTGCTTCTCATGGGATCCCAACGAGTCGTTCCAGACTACGGAGAACAACTCTGTAGGCTCGAAGGCCGAGTCGCTGATGATTGCCGGACTGTTTGTGGTGACGGGTAAGGACTACATTGAGTTGTGCAAGCAGATTGGCAAGGAAGAGGAGGCTGAACGTGCCCAGAAGTGTGTAGATTCGATGGTCGAGGCTGTGAAGAAACACGGATGGGACGGCGAGTGGTACCTGCGTGCCTATGACTTCTACGGCAACAAGATTGGCTCGAACGAGTGTGAAGAAGGAAAAATCTTCATCGAAAGCCAGGGCTGGTGCACAATGGCAGGTATTGGTCAGGAGGAAGGCATGGTAGATAAAGCCATCGACTCCTGCAAGAAATACTTGGACTGCGAGCATGGCATGGTGCTTAACAACCCTGCCTATACACGTTACCATGTGGAGATGGGCGAGATAAGCTCTTACCCTGCTGGCTACAAAGAAAACGCCGGCATCTTCTGCCACAATAACCCCTGGGTGATCATTGGTGAGACGGTAGCCCAGAGAGGTAACGATGCCTGGGAACTGTTCCGCAAGATTTCGCCTATGTACATCAAGGATCAGGCATTGCATAAGGTAGAGCCCTATGTGAACTGCCAGATGGTGGCTGGTAAGGACGCTGCCAAGCCAGGTGAAGGCAAGAACTCATGGCTGACCGGTACGGCAGCCTGGATGTGGTTGACCGTAAGCCAGTATCTGTTGGGCATCAAGCCTACTTACGATGGTCTGCTCATCGACCCCTGTCTGCCTTCCGACATGAAGGGCTATAGTGTGAAACGTGTATTGCGTGGTGCTGAATACGACATCACCGTCAAGAACCCCAACGGCAAGCAGGCTGGCGTTAGCAGCCTTGTGGTAGATGGCGTCAAGGTGGAAGGTAATGTGGTGAAGCATGCTCCCGGCAAACATGTGGTAGAGGTCATCCTGTAAAAAAGTGAATATAATGCAAAAAATCCTTTCGACTCTTTTCGTAACACTCTGCCTCTTTACTCTGTGGGCATGCGGAAATGATGAAGATACATACGTGCCCAAGGTGGATGTCAAGTTGCAATCTACCTCCATCGAGCAGAATGCTGAGGTGGATGCAACGTACACGGACTTGCTCACGCTTAAATATAGTGCGCCTGTCAACGTGCGTTCTTCTGCCAACATCACGCTGAACAACGAGAAAGTGGTGGCAAGAGCGGGTACCAATTCGGCCATGGAGGTGGAGATACCCCTCAGCCTCGAACCCGGTATGACCTACACGCTGAGCATCCCAGAGGGTTCTATTGTGGCCAAGACAGATGCCAAGGCCTCTGCCTCGGCTTTCGTGCTCAACTTCACCACGATGAAGCGTGCCGAGGAGCCCGATCCCAGCGATGACCCCAATGTGGCCATCCGAATGGCACGCGCATTGGGATGGGGATGGAATCTCGGCAACCACTTTGATACCGGAGCCAACAGCGATGCCAATGGCAAACCTATTGACTTCCAGAAACCTCAGTGGGGATTCTGGGATGGAGCCAAGCCCACGGAGGCACTCTACAAGAATCTGGCCAAGATGGGTGTCAAGACCATCCGCATCCCAGTGACATGGGGTGTATGGCAGGTCAATGACGGCAACTACACCATTGACGCGAATTATATGGCAGAGGTTGAAAAGAATGTGAAGTGGGCTCTGGCAGCCGGACAGTATGTGGTGCTCAACACTCACCACGATGAGTATTGGCAGGACATTATCAGCGCTGTGACCAATGCCAGCCTTAATGCCACCATCGAAGACCGTCTGACCAAGACATGGACACAGATAGCCAATCGTTTCAAGGACTACAACGAGCATCTCATCTTCGAGACGATGAACGAGGTACACGATGATTCCTGGGGTTGGAAGGGTGGCTATGACTATGCTCCCGTATATAAGATGATGAACGAGTGGAACAAGGTGTGTGTGGATGCCATACGTGCCACCGGTGGCAATAATGCCACTCGCTGGATAGGCATACCCGGTTTCTGCGCTAATCCTACGTTCACGCTCAAAAATCTCACTATTCCCAATAACGACAGTCGCATTATGGTGGCTGTGCATTGCTACGATCCTTTCGACTTCTGTACGGAAGGCAAGGTGCAGAAGTGGGGACACAAGTATAAGGGGGATGATAGTGACGAGAGGCAGATTCGCGACCTCTTTGATAGGCTTCAATCTCAATATGTTGCCAAAGGCATTCCCTGCTACATGGGTGAGTATGGCGTTGTCACACGCAAGTCTTCGGCCGATGAGAAGTACCGCCAGTACTATCTGGAGTATTTCACCCGTTGTGCCTATCTACATGGCATTCCTGTCATGCTCTGGGACAATAACAATAATGGCAGTGGAGAGAGGTTCTACTTCTTCAATCACAATGACGGAACGTGTCATAACGAGACTCTTGTCAAGATGATGATCAACGCAGGCACCAGTGCAGATGCTGATTACACATTGCAGAGCATATATGATAATGCCAAATAACAGAAAGATGAAACGAATATTCGCTTTAGTGCTATGGGTATTTGTGGGCTTTACCAACATCCATGCAGCTTCTAAGTCTCCTGCCAGGTTGCTCATTGAGCGACTGGCCAAGATACAGAAACAAGGGTATATGTACGGACATCAGGATGACCCCTTCTATGGCATTACCTGGGATTGGGATTTCGACCGTTCCGACACCAAGGAATTGGTAGGTGACTACCCTGGTGTGATGGGCTTTGACCTGGGCGGCATTGAGGTGGGCGATGCCAAGAACCTTGACTCCGTACCTTTCAGTCGCATTCGCGAAGAGATTATCGCCCAGCACAAGCGTGGTGGCATTGTCACAATCTCATGGCATCCCCGAAACCCCTTGCTGGGTACGACAGCCTGGATTGAGAACGACATCAAGGCTTACGATGAGGCTGTGAAAGCATTGGAAAACGTGGGCAAGAACGTGCTGACCTCACAACTCATCGATCCTCGTACAACGGTGCAAAGCATTTTGCCCGGGGGGAGTCAATACGAGAAATATCTGCTTTGGTTGTATCGCGTGACGGAGTTCATGCAGAGTCTGAAGGATGAGCAAGGCAATCCCGTACCCTTCATTTTCCGTCCTTTTCATGAGAACAATGGTAATTGGTTCTGGTGGGGACAGAAATTGTGTACTGATGCCCAATTCCATCAGCTGTGGAACATGACGCAGGATTTTATCAACGCCCGACTCTACCATAACGTCGTATGGTCTTATTCCCCCAATCTTCAGGGCACCTGGAGCGAGGCTGAGTGGATGAAGCGATACCCTGGTGACGACCGTGTTGATCTGATTGGCGAGGATGCCTATCAGTGGGGTGGGGAGAAGGAATTTGTCATAGGTACCACAGCCGACTTGAAACTCATTACCAAGATTGCCGAAGAGCATGGCAAATTGATAGCCATGACGGAGTGTGGCTATGCCAATTCTCCTGACGCTACTTGGTGGACACGTGTGTTCCGTCCTATCATTGAGCAATTCCCCATCTGTTACTTCCTGCCTTGGCGTAACTACAAGAAGGAGCATTTTGGTGCTTCAAAAGATGCCAAGACGGCCGATGACTTCAAACAGTGGGCCAAGCAGAAGAACTTCCTGTTTGTAAATGACATAAAGAAAGTAAAATAAACAATATGGACTTCAAAGATAAAGTCAAGGCACTACGTGAACGTCATGAGGCGTTGCTGGCACGTGTCAACCCAAGGAAGGAGTGGGGTAATGGTATTTATGACAAATACGAATACCCTATCCTTACGGCTGAGCACACGCCTCTTGAGTGGCGCTATGACTTCAATGAGCACGATAACCCCTACCTGATGCAGCGCATCATGATGAACGCTACGTTCAACTCGGGTGCCATCAAACTCGACGGAAAGTACCTTCTCGTAGCTCGTGTGGAGGGCGCCGACCGTAAGTCGTTCTTTGCCGTGGCAGAGAGCCCCAATGGTATTGACCACTTCCGTTTCTGGGAAGAGCCTATCACTATGCCCGAAGCTCCCGTCTTGTCTCCCGAAGGGGAGGTCATAGGCACAGACGATGCCACCAATGTATATGATATGCGTCTTACCCAGCATGAGGATGGTTGGATTTACGGCCTTTTCTGTGCCGAACGCCACGATGATAGCATGCCCGGCGACCTTTCGGCTGCTACCGCTACTTGTGGCATTGCGCGCACCAAGGACCTCAAGACATGGGAACGACTCCCCGACCTTAAGGCTCAGTGTCAGCAGCGTAATGTCTGCCTGCATCCTGAGTTTGTGGATGGCAAATACGCACTCTACACACGTCCTCAGGATGGCTTCATCGATGCGGGTTCGGGTGGTGGAATCGGATGGGCTCTCGTTGATGATATGACCCATGCAGAGGTAAAGGAGGAAACGATTATCAGTGCCCGTTGCTATCACACCATCATGGAAGTGAAGAATGGCGAAGGTCCTCATCCCATCAAGACCGACAAGGGATGGTTGCATCTGGCTCATGGTGTGCGTGGTTGTGCAGCAGGTCTGCGTTATGTGCTCTATATGTATATGACCTCGCTCGAAGACCCCACAAAGGTTATCGCACAACCGGGTGGCTACTTCCTTGTTCCCGAGGGCTATGAGTACATCGGCGATGTAATGAACGTGGCTTTTGCCAATGGCTGGATTGCAGACGAAGACGGGCGTGTGCTCATCTACTACGCGTCTTCCGATACTCGCATGCACGTGGCAGAATCAACCATTGACCGCCTTGTTGACTACTGCATGAATACGCCTGAGGACGGTTACCGTACAGGAAAGTCGGTTGAGAGTATCAAGGCACTTATCCGTAAGAACAAACTGTTAAGTGATAATTAATATTTTAGCTTTTAATAACTTTAGTTTCGCATGTATAAGGAGTTAAAGAATATCAAGGAGTTAAAGGAGTTAAAGACGAATGTCTTGCTCCTTGAGGCACTGTGGTGTACACCCTGCATATCTAACGTCGACTTTTGACCCTCGTCAAAAGTAACTCCTTTGAATTCTTTAACTCCCTAATACTGAAGCTTGCGAAAATTGAACTAATAACTTTTAATTTCTACATATCATGGCTTCAATCAAAGAAAAAATAGGCTATGCATTGGGTGACGCTGCTGCGGGTGGCATCACTTGGAAGATCATGTCTATTGCTTTCCCTGTTTTCTTCACCAACGTGTTCGGACTCTCATTTGCCGACACGGCTTTACTTATGCTTATTGCTCGTCTGTTCGACGTGGTTACCGACCCTCTGATGGGTAGTATTGCCGACCGTACGCAGTCGCGCTGGGGAACCTACCGTCCGTGGCTTATCTTTGGCGCTATTCCTTTCGGACTCATCTTTGCCCTGTTGCTCTACACTCCCGATTTTGATCCGGCAGGCAAGCGTATCTGGGCATACAGTCTCTACATTCTGATGATGGCGGTTTACACCATGGTGAATGTGCCTTACGGTTCGTTGTTGGGTGTGATGACAAACGATGACAACGAGAAGAACCAGTTCTCTGCCTACCGAATGGTAGGTGCGTATGCGGTGGGCTCAATTATGCTTTTCTCATTCCCTTATATCAAGAATGCTATCGGTGGCACAGAGCAGCACCAGTATGCAATCATTGGTGCCGTGTTCGGTTTCCTGGCTGCAGCCATGACCTTGGCTTGTGGACTGCTGACGAAAGAGCGACAGAAACCCGTGCGCACAGAGAAGTTCGAGTTTAAGCAATTTGCCAACCTTGTCAAGAACAAGCCCTGGCTGTACCTTACCTCAATGGGTATCTGCACCAATTTCTTCAATGGTTTCCGCTATGCAGTAGCCGCTTATATGCTTACCTACTGTCTGGATGGTGAGCATCAGGGCGACATCAATCTTATGGGTATCATCATCAACTACACCATCTTTATGTTCTTTGGTGAGATTGTCTGCATGATCTTCGGAGGTGTCTCTCCCTGGTTTACCAAGAAGATTGGCTCAAAGCGTATGGCTTTTGTCTGGTCTTCTGTCATTTGTCTGGTGACCTCAGTCCTGTTCTTCTTCATTCCCATGGAGCGTTCTTACATGTGGCTGATGATAGTCGTTGTCATGCTCACCTCTGTAGGTGTAGGTCTTTACTCTCCCCTGTTGTGGTCGATGTATGCCGATGTGTCGGACTATGCCACCGAGAAGTACGGAACCTCTTCCACGGGTCTCATCTTCTCGTCGGGTACCATGGCACAGAAGTTTGGCGGTGCCATCTCGGGTTCGCTCATCGCAGCATTGTTGGGTTGGGCAGGCTTGGTGTCTGAGACGAATGAGGTGACTGGCGAAACCATTGTCACCATCACCGACCTTGACTCTGTGAAGACCATGATTTGGATGCTCTTCAGCATCTTCCCTGCAGTCATTGCGCTCATCATGGGCTTCCTGGCTTATAAGTTCCCTTTGAAGAAGTAAGTTGATCTGCCATGACTCCATTAGTGCTTAAACAAGAGGTGGAAACCTGTCTGCATGAAAACATCCTTCCTTTCTGGCTCAAGTTCCAGGATGAGGAGAATGGGGGGTTCTATGGACAGATGAAGGGTGAGGGTACACTCGTTAAGGATGCCAACAAGGGTTGCATCCTTAACGCCCGCATCTTGTGGTCGTTCTCCGCTGCCTATCGTGTCACAGGTCGTCCGGAGTATCTTGCGGCTGCCACTCGTGCCAAGGACTATATCCTGGAGCATTTCATAGACCCCCTCTATGGTGGTGCCTTCTGGGAACTCGACTATCTTGGACAGCCTGTTGACACTAAGAAGCAGTTTTATGCCATTGGCTTCTGCATCTATGGCCTCACTGAGTATGTCAGGGCGCTCAGCGAACATCCTTCCGAGGGACAGCAAATGACCATACAGGTAGTGCTCCGTACTGCCATTGCACTCTATGAAAGTATTGAGGAGCATAGTTTTGACGAGGTGCATAATGGCTACATTGAGGCTTGCACACGTGAGTGGAATGAGATAGTCGACATGCGACTCTCTGACCTTGACGCCAATTATCCCAAGTCGCAGAATACGCATCTGCATATCATAGAGCCTTACACCAACCTCTACCGTTGCCTCAAGGAGCTTGTTTCAAAGGATGATACAAAAGGGCTGGTTTCTGCCGAGGTATATGCAAGAATAGAGCGAGCTCTTCGCAATCTCATTGACATCTTTTGCCATAGGGTACTCAACCCAGACACTCATCATCTTGACCTGTTCTTTGAAATGGACTGGACGCGTGGTGCTGGTTGGCTGGAGAGTTACGGGCATGATATAGAGTGTTCCTGGTTGCTGCACGAGGCAGCCTTGGTGCTTGACGATAAGGACGTTCTGGCTCAGGTTGAGCCTATTGTGCAACTTGTGGCGCAAGCCAGCGAAAAGGGTCTGAATGCCGATGGAAGCATGACGCATGAGGCCAATCTCGACAATGGACATGTTGATGCTGACCGCCATTGGTGGGTGCAAGCCGAAACGGTGGTAGGTTTCTACAATATCTACCAGTATTTTCATGATGAGGCTGCTCTTCAAAAAGCGCTCAACTGCTGGAACTACATCAAGGAGAATCTTATCGACCATGAACTTGGAGAATGGTTCTGGAGTCGCGATGCAGAGCGTAATATCAACAAAAGGGACGACCATGCAGGTTTCTGGAAATGCCCCTATCATAATTCGCGCATGTGCCTTGAACTTATGGAACGAATAGGCTAACCCCTTATAACCTCACCCCCCATAGCCTTATAACCAACCCGAATGATTCATATTTAGTGTGGTTTCCTGCTAATAGCCTACTAATAGTCTGCTATTCCTCTGCTGTTCCTCTGCTATTCCTCTGCTATTTCTCTGCTATTTCTCTGCTATTTAGCAGACATTTAGCAGAGAAATAGCAGACATTTAGCAGAGGCATAGCGGACCCATAGCAGAGTCATAGCGGAGTCATGGCAGTCTGTCATTTTACCGTATTACAGACGGATGCTTACTAAATTTTAACTGATGTTTACTTAATTTTAACATACTGCTCACAAAATTTTGCTCAGAATAAAAAAAAAGTTTAATTTTGTGTCAACTAAGACGATGTGAACCCAAGCCTTGCAAAAACGGGCAGAGATTCATCTTAGTCTCTTAACTAAAAAAAAGAAAAGCTATCTGGTAATTTCAAATTGGACTATTTTAACAAGTTCATTTACTTTTAGACATTTGCTCTTTAGTCTTTGCTTATTTGACAATTTGCTCTTTATCAACAATGTGTGCTTCTTTTCAGGAAGTAGATGCTTAGACAAATGATAGTGATATGGAATAATCTGCATGGAGTTAACCGAAGCTATCGCTTTTGAGTCCGTTCAATGTGCGCATTAGGATCACTCAGTGTTCGCTCACAGTTCTCCACGGATTTGTGAAGGCACACTGAGCGCACATAGAGTGAAGCGTGAAGAAACTTCGAAGGAAAGCATCCCTGCATTGTGAATTATGCAGAGCAATGGCATAACATGAAATGTGTCAATCGTAAATAGTATGGACTTGAGTGAAAGAACTATACTTCAAAACTGAAATTGAAATTAAACCTGTAGAGAAAAAACTAATTAAATAATTAACTAATCTTTAAAGCCATTAAGATGGAAAAAACATTTAGTCTAAAGCTCGCGTTGGTATCGCTGCTTATGTTCTTCGTGGCCCAAGCAAAAGCACAGGTGTCCGTTTCGGGTACAGTGTTTGATGATGAGGGTTATGAGTTAGTAGGTGCAACCGTACTCGAGAAAGGTACTCAGAATGGCATCATTACTGACATCAATGGTAAGTTCAAGCTTTCCGTAAAGTCAGCAAAGTCCATTCTTGTAGTATCTTACGTCGGCTTCAAAGCTCAAGAAGTCGCATTGAATGGTCGTTCCAATGTAACTGTCAAGCTGGCATCTGATGCCAAGACTCTTGGTGAAACAGTTGTCATTGGTTACGGTACTCAGAAAAAAGTGACACTGACGGGTGCTGTGTCGAGTGTGAATTCGGATGAACTGCTCAAGGCTCCTGTGGCCAACCTTGGTAACGCCCTTCAGGGTCACCTGCCAGGTGTGCAGACCGTACAGTACTCTGGTATGCCAGGTGCTGACGATCCCGTTATTCGTGTCCGTGGTACCGGTTCACTCAACAGTGCAGAGCCTCTCGTTCTTGTGGATGGTGTAGAGCGTTCGTTCACACAGATTGACCCCAATGAGGTTGAGAATATCTCAATCCTTAAGGATGCTTCCGCTACAGCTGTGTTCGGTGTTCGTGGTGCCAATGGTGTCATCCTCGTCACCACCAAGCGTGGTTCTGAGGGTAAGGCACAGGTAAGCGTCACCGCATCGACTGCCGTTCAGCAGATTGCTGACTACATCGACTTTGCCGATTCCTACAACTATGGTCGTATGTTCAACTATGCCCAGATTACAGATAACCGTGATGTGAGCAACTGGCCCGGTACTTCGTACATCCCCGACTACACCCCTTATGAGGGTGATGGCATCAAGTTCAACGAGCAGGCCATGCGTCACTTCAAGGATGGTGACATGCCTATGACCTATCCTAACGTGAACTGGATTGACAAGACTATGAACAAGGCCGCATGGCAGGAGCAGGTCAATGTGAATGTGAGCGGTGGTACCGACAAGATGCGTTACTTCGTGTCTGCCGGTTTCCTGAATCAGAACTCACTGTTCAAGACATTCTCAGATAACCCCAAGGAGACTTTCGCCTTCAATCGTTACAACTATCGTGCTAACCTTGATATTGATGTGTCAAAGTACAGCACCCTCGCCATCACCCTTGGTGGTCGCGTAGAGAACCGTACCACTCCTGGACAGGGCGAAGACTTCATCTTCCGTTACATGCAGGGCGCTACCCCCTATGCCAGCTATGGTATTGATGATCAAGGTCGTCTGATTGTTTCTGACCCCACTTTGGTAGGTCCCTACGATCGCGCACCCCTGACCAACTACTATAAGCTGGGTTACAACTACACCAGCAAGAACGTCATGAACTTTGACCTCCAGTACAAACTCGACATGAGTTTCCTGACCAAGGGATTGGATTTCAAGGTAAAGGCTTCTTACAACTCCGAGTATATGTCTCCCAAGAGCATGCGTTCGGGTTATGGTACCGGTACTACCTATGTGGCTACCATTATAGATGGTCAGGAGGTATTACGTAAGCAGGGTACTGCATGGCCCCCAGAATACAATGAGACAACAGGCCGCTATGGTAGCCGTAACTGGTACACTGAGGCTAGTTTCAACTACGCACGCAAGTTTGCCGACCACAACGTAGGTGCACTTTTGCTCTACAACCAGAGCAAGACATACTATCCATGGGATTCTGATGGTCTTTATTCTTCAATTCCTAAGGGTTATGTAGGTCTCGTAGGTCGTGTGACATACGATTACAAGACAAAGTACATGGTCGATTTCAATATCGGTTACAACGGTTCCGAAAACTTTGCCAAGGGTAAGCGCTATGGTACATTCCCCTCATTCTCTGCAGGCTGGATTCCTTCTGCCGAAAAATGGTGGATGCCCATTTCTAAAGCTATCAGTTACATGAAGATTCGTGGTTCATGGGGTAAGGTTGGTAACGACAATACCAATGGTGCCCGTTTTATGTACCTCCCCGGTGCATGGTCATTCTACACTGGTAGCATGACGGTTGACCCCCAGAATCGTGGTACAAACTTTGGTATCAATCCCACAAGCTGGTTGCAGGCTGCCAAGGAACTTACCGCAGGTAATCCCGACGTGACATGGGAGACCGCTTCTAAGTACAACCTGGGTATGGATGCCTACTTCCTCAACGACAAGCTTTCACTTAACCTCGACTTCTTCTGGGAAGATCGTAAGGATATTCTTGTAAGCAACCGTGCGTTACTGCCCGCCGTTACCAGCCTGCCTTCAGGTTACGTAAACAAGGGTCGTGTTAAGAACCATGGTTATGAAATCTCTTTGGCATGGCGTGACAAGGTGGGTGACTTCCGTTACAACATCTCTCCCAGCTTCTCGTTCGTGCGCAACAAGATTATCGATATGCTCGAGATTACCCCCCAGTACGACTATCTGGCACGCACAGGTCTGCCCATCGGCACTCACTTTGTGTATGACCTCTTCGAATATTACAGCGCAGGAACTGAAGAACGCTATCAGGCTAAGTATGGCACTCCCATGCCTAATCAGGGTGTAACACTGAAGTATGGTGACTGTGTATATGTTGACCTTAATGGTGATGGTCTCATCGATGCTAACGACCAGCATGCTTATGGTCATACTGATATTCCAGAGATCAACTACTCCCTGAACGCTGGTTTCACCTGGAAGGGACTTGACTTTTCTATGATGTGGGTAGGCGCCGGCAATGTGGATCGTATGCTCAATACATATTATCGCGACCAGTTTGGTGCTACCAATACATCGGCTCTTACCCAGTGGGTTTGTGATAACTCATGGACTGAGGACAATCAGGATGCTCTGCTTCCCCGTATTTCATTCTCTAACCGTGTTCACAACAATCGCGACTCACGTGCTTGGCTTATCTCTACAAGTTATGTGCGTTTGAAGAATATTGAGATTGGTTATACCTTCAACAAGCCCAAGTGGATACCTTTGTTCAACTCTGTACGTTTGTATGCAACCGCTCAGAACCTTCTTACCTTCACTTCATTCAAGGGTAACGACCCCGAGGCTGAAGGCGGTAACACAGAGCGTGGTATCAGATATCCGAATCTTCGCGTCTATAACTTCGGTGTGAAGGTTAATTTCTAATACGTTATTACATATAATAAGGAACTATGAATTGTAGTGCAAACAAGAGCAGAGCTAAGCTTGCTTAAGCTGTGACGAGTGTAGCCTACAATCAGTTGGATTAAAACTTAATACAATGAAACAGTTTAAATATATAGTGGCTTTGATGTTGGGCGCCGGTCTCACCGCTTCCTGCGTGGATGACTTCAAGGTTGGCGACGCATTCCTTGAGAAGGCTCCAGGTGTGGATGTGAACATCGATACCATCTTCTCGAAAGCCGAATATACCCGTAACTTCCTGTGGAGTGCTTACGGCCAGATTTACTGTACTTACACGTCCGGTAATATGATGAATGGTGCGCCCATCGATGCCATCTCTGACTCTTACCAGTGTTACTGTAACTGGGGTGCTCCCAAGCAGAGCTACTACCCAGGTCTGCTGAACGAGGATTGTCAGGATACCGACAATGGTAACTTCTATGGTAAGTTCTCTTATTCTACCAAGAGCCCTTCCTATGATTCGGATGGCCGTGTCTCCATCTACGAAACCATTCGTAAGTGCTGGCAGTTGATTGAGAACATCGACAAAGTACCCGATATGACAGCGGAGGAGAAGAGTCGTCTGAAAGGTGAGGCTTACACCATCATGGCAAGCCGTTATTTCGACGGATTCCGTAACTTTGGTGGCCTCTGTCTTGTTGACCATGCTTACGGCGTAGGTGAGGATTTCACCACTGGTCGTTCTACTGCATGGGAAACCGTGGAGTATATTGACGAACTTATTCAGAAGGCTATCGACGAACCTGGTTTCATCTGGGCCGTTCCCAATGAGGACCTCGGTCAGTGGTCAGGTCGTCTGACCCGTGCCTCTGCCCGCGCACTGCGTTGCAAGCTCTGGATGTTTGCTGCCTCTCCTCTCTTTAACAATGAGAAGCCTTACATGACCTATGATCCTGCCAAGGAGACCGAGTTCACCAACATCGAGCATGTATGGTTTGGTAAGCAAGATCAAAGTCTGTGGAACCGTTGCTTGAAGACTTGTCAGGACTTCTTCGATGACAATAGCGCTAACGGCAACTACTATCAGCTTGTTCAGGCTGAGACACAGGATGAGGCAGGTTACCGTATGGCTTTCCGTAATGCTTATCGCTATCGTAATACCGAGAAGAATCACGAGAAAATTTTCGATGCACATCCCACAACAACCTTGTCAGGTGGTGCCTGGGGTTGGGGTTGGGCAGGTTTTGCTCTCGATGGTTACCGTCAGGGCTCTGCCGTTCCTACCTGTGAGTTGGTGGAATGCTTCGGTATGGCTGACGGAAAGAACTATCCCTATTCAAATGCTGATATTTACGGTGTTGGCAAGAATCCCACAGGTATTGATATCTTCGTGGATCGCGATCCTCGCCTTTACGAGACCGTTGCTGTACCTCGCCAGAACTTCAATGCCGGTGTAGTAGGTGACTTCCAGGGACAGCAGTACATCGACAGCTGGCAAGGTGGAATCCTGCAGAGCAATAGCACGTTTAGTGGCGTTGACGAGGACCACAGATCTGGTCTGAACAAGTTCAAGTGGATGTTGGACTACGATGCAGGCAAGATGGACGACAAGGCCATTGGTGTGGCTTATATCCGTCTGGCCGAGGTGTACCTCATCAGTGCCGAGGCAAAGGCCGAGACAGGCAACCTCACTGGTGCACTTGATGACCTCCATGTAGTACGTTCACGCGTGGGTCTGGGTCGTCTTGAGAAGATGAATCCAGAACTCAACCTTACTTCTAACAAGGATAACCTCATCGAGGAGATTCTTCGTGAGCGTAACTGTGAGATTGGTGCCGAGTGTGGTGACCGCGTTTACGACATGATTCGTCGTATGCGTCAGGATCTTTTCACCAAGCCCTTGCATGAGCTTCATACCTATGCCCTTGATGCTTCAGGCAAGCGTGTGGAGGCCGCCTACGTCAGCGGTGATGCATGGCCCAAGTTCGAGTATGAGCGTCCTGTAATCACTGATGGTGCCCGTGAGTGGTGGAAGCCCGGCTTCTGGACTAACAAGTGGTATCTTGATCCCGTTTCACGCAATGAGATTCAAAAAGGCTATGGTCTTACACAGAATCCTGGTTGGTAATAACATATAAATCAAGGAAACTATGAACATCAATAAAATATTAAGATATACCCTTATGGGCATTTGCGCTGCTCCTTTGACAGTCAATGCGCAAGTGAAGCTTGCTGACAAGCAGACTCAGAAGGTAACCCTCGGCTACGAAGTGGAGATTTCTGAGTTCCTCACTACGGCAGCGGCTACTACTATCACAGCAGAGGAATTGCAGCGCACATCGGCTGTAAGCTTGGCTGATGCACTTTATGGCAAGTTGCTTGGTCTCACCGCTATTCAGAATACGGGTTTCAAGGGTGAGGAAGGCCGTGGAGGTTCATTCAACATCCGTGGCATCCAGACCAGGCAAGGTAGTACTGCCAACTATACTGATGCCAATGACATCCTCATTCTCGTGGATGGTGTGGAGCGTCCTATCGACCGCCTCTTAGTGGAGGAGGTAGAGAGTGTGACGGTGTTGAAGGATGCTGCTGCTGTGGCACTCTTCGGTCATGAAGGCATTAACGGTGTACTTTATGTCAAGACCAAGCGTGGCAAGGCCAATAGTGGCAACCACGTTAAGGCTGGCTACTCGCACAAGTTCCAGTTTAACCCTCAGTTTGCCGATATGGTGAGCGCATTCGACTATGCCTCTGCCCTGAACATGGCTCGCAGGAACGATGGTCTTGCTCCTGCCTATTCAGCTGATGAACTGGCAAAGTTCCAGGATGGCTCTGACCCCTACGTTTATCCCAACGTAAACTGGAAAGAACAGGCTTTCCGCAATACCGCTCATGAGAGTCAGGCTTTCGTGTCTATGTATGGTGGTTCTGACAAAGTACAGTACTATACGCAGTTGAACTATACCGATGCCCGTGGTCTTTATAACAACACAAAGCAGGAAAACTGGGATTCGCAGTTGAAGTATTCCAAGGCTAACATTCGTGCTAACGTTGATTTCAAGATTTCTGAGTCAACCAAGATCAGCGCCAGCATGCTGGCTATGTTCATGGAGACTAACGGCTTGAACAATGTGAACTCAAATGATGCATGGTGGCACCTCTACAAAGTTCCTGCCATTGCATTCCCTGTGCAGACAGCCAATGGCATATGGGGTGGTAGCCAGACATTCGGCGACTTCAATATCCTTGCCAAGATGCAAGGTACAGGTTTCCAGAAGACTCACCAGCGTCAGGTTTGGGCAAACATGATGTTGGACCAAGACCTGAGCATGTTTGTCAAGGGTCTGAAGTTCTACGTTGGTGCTTCCTATGACAACTGCTCTAACATCTACGAGCAGAACATCAAGGGTTACCAGTATGGTTGGAACTACTATGACGCTGTGGGAAGCCTTGCAGAAACCGTGATGGGTACCAAAGAAGACAAGCTTCGTTTCAGCAACTGGGTCGAAAACCAGTGGCGTTTAGGTTCAATGAATGTGGGCTTTAAGTACAATACCCAGTTGGGCAATGGTGACAACCTCGGTTTGAATGCCAACTACAACATCAAGGGTGAGCTTCGCGATGGCCAGCATCATTCATGGTATCGTTCAAACTGGCAGTTGGCCACTCACTATGATCATGCCAACAAGCTAATGGCTGATCTCGTTCTTGCTGCCAATGGTTCAAACCGTTCCTATCCTGCCAAGTGGGCGTTCTCTCCCACTCTTGGTTTGGGTTATATCTATGCAAACAATAGCGATGAGGATGCTATCCTGAACTATGGTAAGGTACGTGCTTCGGGTGGTATTCAGCACACCGACTTCACTCCAGAGGCTGGTATGTGGCTGGCACCCTGGAACATGTCACACGGCCAGTTCGTACATGGCACAAGCTTCCAGAGCAGCTGGGGTGCCTTCTTGCAGGCTTTCCCCACTGAGGACTTCATGCAGGAGACTGCCTACAAGGCTAATATCGGTACTGATATCCGCTTGTTGAACTCCCTCGACTTCACTATCGATGCTTTCTATCAGAAGCGCAGCAACATCCTCGTTCCTGCTAACCAGAAGAACTCTGCAGTGGTAGGTATCCAGTCAGCATACGATGACAAGGGTGAGGTTTCAAGCTATGGCGTAGAGGCAGGCTTGCGTTATGCCAAGGTATTCGAGAATGGTCTTAACGTCTATGGTGGCGTGATGCTTACTGCTACAAAGAGCAAGGTTGACTCCTGGATTGAGAATCCCGCCTACAAGAACCTTTCTATCATTGGCGATGCTGCAGATGCACCACGTGCCCTTGTAGCCCTCGGTTTCTTCGAGAGTGAGGATGACATTGCCAACAGTCCCCGTCAGGAGTTTGGTCAGGTAAAGGTAGGTGACATCAAGTACAAGGATGTCAATGGCGATAATGTAATCAACCAGAATGACTACGTAGCCCTTGACTACGGTACTTCATTCCCCTCATTGAACTATGCCATCAACCTGGGTGTTGAGTACAAGGGTTTTGGTATCAATGCAACCTTCCAGGGTGCTGGCAACCAGATGAAGAACATTCGCTACGTGGATGGTGTATGGGGTGCCCTCTCTAACAACCGCAACCTTTCGGCCGAGTATTACAACAACTGCTGGGACAATGCGGGTACTGCAGCTCTCTATCCCCGCCTCTCTACCGAGTCGGTGGCTAACAATGAGCAGGAGTCAACCATTTGGTACCGCAATGCCAAGTGGTTCAAGATGCGCGATTTCGAGCTCTATTACAAGCTCCCCGCCTCTGTACTCTCTTCTCTCAAGATTAATGGTGCAAAGATCTTCCTCCAGGGTCAGAACCTCCTTTCATGGAGCAACATCAAGGCTATGGATGCAGAGAATCTCAACACAGGCTACCCTGTTATGAAGAGCGTGAACCTTGGTCTTTCTGTAACATTCTAAAAATGCGAATTATTATGAAAATCAAAAGAATATTTCTTTTTGCCCTTCCTACTGTCTTCGCGCTCAACTCTTGTGTGGATCTTGAGTACCACGAAGTGTCACTCCGTGACGAGGAATGGACATACGAGTTCTTCAACGATGGTGTGAAGAACATGATTTGGGATGTTTACGCACAGATGTACAGCGATGAGTTTTCAAATAATAGCACCAGTTTCCTGGCAGGTGCTACCGATGAGGCTCAGTATGCTCTTGAAATCGGTGCGGTAAACAGCTACTTCAATGGTGGCTGGAGCACGGCAAACCCCATGGCAAACACATGGAATAAGTCTTATACTGCTCTTGCTGAGATTCATACCATTCTTGAGAAGATTGACAAGATCGACCTCTCCGAGTGGCGTTACGATGACAACTATGAGATTTGGAAGCAGCAGTTGGACAACTTCCCCTATGAGTTGCGTTTCCTTCGCGCTTATTTCTACTTTGAACTGTTCAAGACCTATGGCGATGTGCCCCTTGTGACCACTACCCTTACCAACGGACAGGCCAACAATATGGAGCGTACTCCTGCCGACAAGGTTGTGAAGTTCATTGTGGACGAGTTGGATGACATTGCCACTTATCTGCCCGTCAGCTATGCTGATGAGCCTTATGCCGAAATCGGTCGTGCCACCCGTGGTGCTGCCTACGCCTTGAAGGCTCGCACCTTGTTGTATGCTGCTTCTCCCTTGCACAACCCTACAAACGACAAGGCCAAGTGGGTTGCTGCTGCCGAAGCCGCTAAGTATGTCATCGACCATGCAAAGGCATGGGACCTGAAGCTTAGCCGCTATGCAGACCTTTGGGGTAATGATGCATTCTATAACAAGGAGTTGATCTTTGGTCTCGGTCGTCCCTCAAGCAATGACTTCGAGATGGCAAACTATCCTGTAGGCGTTGAGAACGGTGCTTCTGGTAACTGCCCCACCCAGAGCCTTGTTGACCAGTATGAGTTCCAGGACAATGGCCAGACCTTTGGCGAACGTTATCCTGAGGCTGTCATTGATTTGACGACCGATCCTTATGAAGGTCTCGACCCCCGTTTCGCTCTGACTGTTGTAAAGAACGGTGACGAGTGGCCCAGCAATGGTACTCAGAAGAAGGTTATTGAGACCTATGTGGGTGGTTTCAACGCTGCTCCCAAGTATGGGGCTACTCCTACCAGTTACTATCTGAGCAAGCTGGTGGATGGTTCTTGCGTAACCACTACCGACAATCAGGTTACCAAGCAGCACACATGGATTGTGATGCGTCTGGCCGAGTTCTATCTCGACTTTGCCGAGGCTGCTTACTATGCTACAGGTAGCGCCAACGATGCTACATTCGGTATGACGGCCAATGAGGCCATCAACGTACTGCGTAATCGTTCGGATATCGCAATGCCCAAGTTTACCGAAGATGGTGATGCATGGGTAGAGCGCTATGAGCGTGAGCGCTTGGTTGAGCTTGCATTCGAGAACCATCGCTTCTGGGACGTACGTCGTTGGAAGAAGGGTGAAAAGTACTTTAAGAATATTGCTGTGGCTACCATTACCGATGGCGGTAACACCCTTACACGTACCATCAAGGCTCGCAATTGGGACGAGAAGTACAATCTCTTCCCCATTCCACAGTCGGAGAAGTTGATCAATGGTAAGCTTACACAGAATCCAGGTTGGTAATATAATAATGTATAGAAGATATGAAAAACTTATATAGATATCTCAATATTGCCACGTTGCTCATTGCGCTGTCTGCCATGTTCGTTTCATGTGCCGACAACGACGACAATGACTCTGGCAACTTAGGTCTGCACATCAAGGTTTTCTCGCCTACAGTAGTTGTACCAGGCACCCCGATGACCATCAACGGTTCTGGGCTTGCAGGTGTAACCGAAATCGTGTTCCCGGGCGAAATCACCGTGAGCGACTTTGAAGTGGTTACTGATGAAATGATCCGCGTCAAGGCTCCTATGGGCCTCAACGAGGCAGGAAACCTCTTGGTACGTAATGCTGCTGGCGAGACAGCTGTGTCACGTCTTCCCCTCACTATTGGTCAGACAGCCATCCAGGGCTATTCTGCCCAGGAGGGCGACCTGCTCAAGGGAAATGAGACCCTCACCGTATATGGTAAGGATATGCAGTTTGTTACCGGTGCAGAGTTTGTTGACGAGGACGGCAACCCCATCTTCGTGCCTGCTTCTGAGTTCGTTCGCGTAGCAAACGGTCGTGTCGTTATCCAGGTGCCTGCCAAGGTAATCAAGGGTAACGCCAAGGTTAAGATCTTCATTGGTGACCAGATTGTAGAAAGTCCCGTATTTGAGTTCGATACTGCAGTCACTGGTGGTCACTGGGAGACTACTAAGCGCTTCCTCTGGAAGAACGAAGATCCTGCTACCAATGGCGCTGTAAGTTGGAACGGTCTGTACCGCTTCGCTAATACCGATACCAAGACCGGTGAGGAAATCTTCGCATTCTCGTTGGAAGACTGGTCACTCATCAAGGATGGTGTGGTTTACTTCCTCTTCGACGGTGGCGACAATGCCAACGTACGTGTCACCACGGGTTGGTGGACTGGCGCTTATATGGGAGGTGAGCACAACTGTATCGACATCGCAGAAGTTGACGAGGAGACTGGCATGAAGTTCATCGAGCTCAACATCAAGGAAGACGGAAACCTCTACGACAACCTCGATGCCCAGCACTTGCTCTTCACGGGCGAAGGCTATACCCCCATGGGTATCTACGTACTCGACAAGGTCTGGATTGAAGGTGAGGAAGGTCACTTTGAGAAGGAGAGAACCTCATTCTGGAAGAATGGTGAGCAGAGCACCATCCCCGCTCCTTCATGGTCGGGCGAAGGTCGTTTCTCAAGAGTCTCAAGTGCTTCGGGAGAGGAAACCTACGCATTCCCCGATGACGTATGGGAAATCCTGAAGAGCGAACCCTTCCGCATTGCCATCGAGAAGACTTCCGATAATCCCAATATTCGAATCACCACTGGATGGTGGGCATCCGATTACGGAGGCAAGGAGTATAACTGCGCCGAACTTATCGAGGACGTCGATGGTACTCTCTTCATCGAGCTTAACCTCTCTATGTATCCCGAATTGCTCGATCTGTTGGATGCCCAGCACCTGCTCTTCACAGGTGAAGGCTACAAGCTCCTTGAGATTTATCAGGAAAAAGATGTCTGGGTAAGCGGCGGCGGTGAGGTTGGTCCTGCACCCACCGTAATCTGGGAGAACGACGGCTCTCATGGTGCAGTCGCTTGGGATGGTGCTTATCGCTTCTCTAATTTAGAGACTTCCACTGGCGAAGAAATCTTTGCAGTCTCTATGGAAGACTGGTCAGTAATCAAGGATGGCACTATCTACGTACTTATTGATGGTGATGCAAGTTCAAATGTCCGCATTACCACTGGCTGGTGGGTTGGTGCATACGGTGGTACAGATCATAACTGCATCGATATGGCAGAGGATGATCCTGCCACAGGTATGAAGGTTATCAAGATCAATATCAAGGAGGATGGCAATCTCTATGACAACCTTGATGCCCAGCATTTCCTCTTGACAGGTGAAAAGTACACACCCATGAAGATTTACTATTATAAGTAATCCAAGTTTCGCAAGCGCGTTTGCGAAACTCAGATAAATGAAAAGGCGACTCTGCACGATGGTGGCAGGGTCGCTTTTTTGGCATAAAGCAAAAGTCGTAAATTATATATATATGTGTAGTTGGGAAGTCAAAAGTTTTAGCCCATATCCCACGTTCCTCCTTCTTTCACTCAAGTTTCACTCGGTTGGCTTACGTCTGGCTTACGTCAAAACACGTAAGCCAGACGTAAGCCAACTGAGTGAAACCAGGGTGAAACAATGAACAAGGTAAGTGTATAACAAGTTTGTTATTTCAGCATCACTCTTATTCCCCCTCGGGGGGGTAGGGGGGGCATATAACAAGTTTGTCATTTCAGTATCACTCTTATTCCCCCTCGGGGGTTAGGGGGGCTATATAAGTAAGTTTGTCATTTCAGCATCACTCTTATTCCCCCTCGAGGGTAGGGCTACTTTTTTGAAAAAACTACTAAAATTTTTAATTTTTTATTTTTATACGTATCTGTCAGTATATTTGTTTATTATGCTGTTTTGTTTGTTTTATTTATACTTTTTGGTTAAGACTTTGATGCATTTTTTTTACTTTTTTTTTCATTTTTTGTGAAATTTTAAGTATCTTTGCGCACATTTTCCTTTGAAGCGTGCAAAAGAATGTGCTTGCAGAAGAGGTAGTGTAAACAATAAATAATCTAAAACCAGGTAAATCAGGTAAAACGAAGGCAGAGGCGTTTCGTGTTGCCTCTAACCTTAAAAAAACAAATTAAGTATCATGTATCTATACCTTATAACGTAGATGAAAGTAATTTAATAATGTTTTGCTAACCACATTGTTCTGTCATAGGCCTGTGGGCTTGCAAATATACAATTATTAATTCTTGGCAGTTATATTTATGGATCTAACCTCAGTAAAAACAATAATAAAGAAAAACAAAAACAATACCAATACTTTTGTATGATAACAAAAAGTGATAGCAATCGTTATATGGAAATGGTTATAGTATTCACTATTAAATAATTTAAGTATGAACAAAAACTTCAGAAGGACAGCTTTTGCCCTCGGACTTTGCTCGGTCGTAGGACTGGGTTATGCTCCTCAGGCATTTGCTGGACAGACTGCAAGCCTTGCAGAGCAGGCTCAGCAGACTAAGAAAGTTTCAGGTACTATTTCTGATGACCAGGGCCCTGTTGCAGGTGCCAGTGTCATGGAGAAGGGTACAAGTAACGGAACCATTACCGACGTCAACGGTCGTTACTCTCTGAATGTGAAGCCCGGTGCTACCTTGGTGGTTAGCTACATGGGTTACGTCACACAGGAGGTAAAGATCGGTAGCCGTGCGGTTATCAACGTCAGCCTTGAGGAGGACAACAAGATTCTCGATGAGGTAGTTGTAGTAGGTTATGGTACCATGAAGAAGAAGCTCGTTACCGGTGCCACCATTCAGGTGAAGGGTGATGACGTAGCAGCTCTCAACACTTCGAATGCACTCGGTGCCTTGGCTTCCATGACTCCTGGTGTAATGATTATGCAGGCATCTGCACAGCCTGGCAAGGGTTACAAGGTTAACATCCGTGGTGCAGGTACCATTAGTGATGCTGAGCCTCTCATTGTAATCGATGGTGTAGTCGGTGGTGCAATTGACGATGTCAACCCCAACGATATTGAGAGCATCGACGTGCTCAAGGATGCCGCTTCGGCTGCTATCTACGGTTCACGTGCTGCCAATGGTGTAATCCTTATTACTACCAAGCAGGGTAAGGCTGGCAAGGTTGAACTCACCTACAATGGTTCTGTGGGATGGTCTAACGTTTACAAGCGTCCTCAGCTCTTGAATGCACAGCAGTACATGACCATCATGGACGAATATATGTTCAACACCAGTGGTAATAAGATGGATTGGGCAGGTTATGTTCCCCAGAATGTGCTCGACAAGGTTGCCGGCGGTTGGGAAGGTACCGACTGGTGGGAGCAGTTCACCAACAAGAATGCCGTTCAGAACAGTCATTCAGTAAGTTTGAATGGTGGTACAGACCGCTCGAAGTTTGTATTGTCTTATGGCTATAATGGCAATGAGGGTATCATGGGTGCCGACCAGGCTTCTTACTACAATCGTCATACCATCCGTATGAACAGCGACCATGTGCTCTTGAAGGCTAAGGACTTCGATGTGATCACCATTGGTGAGAACCTCTACTTGGGCTACAACAAGAGTCATGACCTGGCTGAGGACGGTATGTACTGGAGCTACATCCACAGCTTGCTGCAGACCTCTCCTTTGGTGCCTGTTTATGCTAATGAGATTGATCCCACTGCAGAACCTGGTGCTTTGTACAACCACAAGAACTATGGTGCAGGCTGGAACGACTACTATTTCAGCAACCCATACGAGAACCTCTCAAAGGGTGGTTTCAACTCAATGGCTGAGAGTCGTAACATTAATGCTCGCGTGTCTGGTTTCATCACTATCCAGCCTATCAAGGGTTTGAGATGGCGTTCACAACTCAACTATATGTGGAGAAATGGTGCCTACCGTAACTTCGGCATCCCTCGTTCTCCATCTGCTGGTTCAGGTACTGTAGAATCTTACTCAGTTAGCCAGAACGCATGGCTGAATTCTCGTTATTCATTCGAGAACACCATTACATACGATCTTCCCTCATTCAACGGTCACAAGATCAGTGCCATGGTTGGTCAGAGTTACGACGTTATTGCATGGAGTGCAAACGTAGGTGGCTCTAACAAGGTGGCTGCTGGTGAGCAACTCGCTACGCTTAAGGACTGGAATTCGGCTTATCTGAACAACATCAAGCTTGTCAGTGCTACCGATGCAAGTCTGTCTGGTAATCCCAATGACGAAAACTATCTGGCTTCTTGGTTCGGTCGTGTAAGCTATGACTACAAGGAGAAGTATATGGCTACAGCTACCCTTCGTGCTGATGGTTCGAGCACCTTTGCAAAGGGTCATCGCTGGGGTATCTTCCCCTCTGTCTCTGCAGGTTGGACCATCTCTCAGGAGGATTTCATGGAGAGCACCAAGTCATGGATGGACTTCTTGAAGATCCGTGCATCTTGGGGTCAGAATGGTAACAACCGTATCCCTGGATATCAGTACATTGCCACTATCGCACAGTCTGGTGGCGCAAATGACAATGGCTACAAGTTCGACAGCAGCATGGAGAGCTCAACAAGCGGTATCCCCCATTCAGGTGCATTTGCTGACAAGGTGCCCACTCCCGAGCTTAAATGGGAGACTTCTGAGCAGCTGGACTTCGGTATTGATGCTCGTTTCCTCGGCAGTCGTCTGGGTCTGACCTTCGACTGGTACAAGAAGACAACAAGAGATTGGCTTCTCAGTCCTGCACAGGGATTGCTGCCTGGTCTTCCTATCGCATATAAGAATGGTGGTGAAGCTGTGAACAAGGGTGTTGAGCTTGCACTCTCTTGGAATGACAAGGTGGGCAAGGATTTGCGCTACAACGCAAGTGTCAACCTGGCTTACAACAAGAATGAGGTTACACGTATTGATAATTTCCAGGGCTACGAGAATGGTCAGGGTAGTATCCTCTCACAGGGTACTGAATACATTTACCGTTTGGCAGAAGGCAAGCCTATGGGTTACTTCTATGGCATGTCATACAGTGGCATCTGGCAGAGCCAGGAGCAGATTGAGGCTGCCCGTGCAGCAGGCAAGGCTGTTCTGGATGATGCACAGCCCGGTGACTGCATCTGGGACGACTTCAATGGTGATGGCGTGATTACTTGGGCCGACAATGACAAAACCGACCGTCATGAAATTGGTAACCCCATTCCTGATGTAACCCTCGGTATCAACCTCGGCATCCAGTACAAGGGCTTCGACTTCTCACTCAATGGTGTGGGTGCATTCGGTCATCAGATTATGCGTTCTTACCGTTCATATGCCGACAGTCCTCAGCACAACTACGATACCAGCATCCTGGACCGCTGGCATGGTGCGGGTACTTCAAACGAAATGCCTCGTCTTTCTGGTACAGGTCATCCCAACACTCTCTGGGTTTCAACCCGTTACATGGAGAATGCAAACTACTTCAAGATTAAGGCTTTGACCCTTGGTTACGACTTCAAGAACGTTTGGAAGTCATGCCCCTTCCAGCAGCTTCGTCTCTATTTCCAGGCTCAGAACCTCTGCACTATCACCAGTTACACTGGCCTCGATCCTGAGGTAGGTTCTGCAGGTGGTGCACAGAGTTGGGCTTCAGGTATCGACCTCGGTCTCTATCCCAGTGCACGTACTTATTTGATTGGTGCAAGCATTAAATTCTAATACGAAAATAAAGTTATGAAAAAATATTTATTATCAGCATTGGCTGTTGCTTCGGCAGCAATGTTTACATCTTGTGATGACATGTTGGACGTCAATCCACGTGTGACAGAGATGAGTCAGGCCACTTTCCCTGGTAAGCCTGCAGATGTGGAAGCATTGAATACTGCTACCTATAGCATAATGAACGCATTGTGTGGTGACATGTGTGATGACCAGCACCTTTTCTACTGGTGGGAGATCATGTCAGACAACTGCTATGGTGCAGGTGGTCTGCAGGACTGGAAGGTAAAGTGTCTCAATAACCTTACACAAGGCGATCCCGAGCAGTTCGTTGGACCTTTCAGATTGTGCTATGCAGGTATTGCGCGTGCCAACAACCAGATTGAGACCATCGACAATGTAGATTGGACAGGTTTGGAGGCAAAGCGTAATCAGCTTCTGGGTGAGGCTTACTTCATGCGTGGTCTCTATACTTTCTGGCTGACTCAGTTGTTTGGCGATGTACCCCTGGTGACCGGTACGGTTCTTACTTCTGAAATGGAGCAGCAGGTCAGCGCAGAGAATGTTATCTATCCTCAGGTTCTCTCAGACTTTGTTTCTGGTATGAATCTTATGGGTGATGCAAAATTTGCAGGCAATGGTCATGCCAACAAGTATGTAGCTAAGTCTTTCGCTGCTCGTGCTTACATGTTCTGGGCAGGATTCTACAAGAACGTAAGTGATTTGTCTTCTGGTTCAGCTCCTGCTATCAACCTTGTTAAGCAAGAGGGTTGTGATGCTGCATCACTTTCTCAGGCTGACATTGTAGAAGGTATTAAGGATGTCATCAACAACGGTGGCTACAAGCTTTGCGAGGACTATCGTTCACTCTGGCAGTACTCTAACAGTTTTGTTTGGGACGAGGCACACGACGGTGTTGACGGTGCAAACAAGGAGGGTACTCACGCATACGCATTCATCGCTGACATGAAGCGCGAGAACTGCTTCGACCAGCCTGGCATGGGTAATGGTAACACCGAGGAGATCTTCCAGATTCAGTACATGAATGCTTCGGCTTGGGCTATCAACGGTCTTTATTCATACCAGCGTATGTACTGTAACTATCTCTCAGTCTTCTGGGCTCTCCGTGTAAATGGTAACAATGGTAACCGTGATTACACCTATCCCTTCACTCAGGGATGGGGTCAGGGTACTCCCTCTTGCAACCTCTGGGATGACTGGACTATAGCAGAGGTGAATGGTAGTTATACCGACATCCGTAAGAAGGGTTCTTTGATTGACTGCAACAATGAGCTTACCGAGTATTCTTATGTTAAGGACGACTGTGAGGAGTCTGGTTACGGTGTGAAGAAGTGGAACGGTGTTACTGTTGATGCTTTGACGGGTGACTCTCCATGGTGGGATGTTGCTCCCGGCTTTACTGGCAGTTCTCTCGACAACCCCATGCAGGGTGACCACTTCCAGGACTTCTACCTGATGCGTTATGCTGACGTGCTCTTGATGGCTTCTGAGCTTACTGGTGATGTTACATACATGAATCAGGTTCAGGCACGTGCTGGCGTTCCTTTGACTAAAGCTTACTCTTTGAAGGCTATTCAGGACGAGCGTCGTTGGGAGTTTGCATTCGAGGGTCTTCGCTTCAACGATATGCGTCGTTGGACAGGTAACAAGCCTACTGCTGATTCTTATGCTCCCAAGGCTCTTCAGGCTCAGCAGGGTAAGTTAGTTGTTAGCTATGGTGATAAGTCTAACAAGCATTCTTTGGAGCACATGACCAGTTCTTGGACTGAGCGCTACATTGCTACCAATGGTTTCTTGGCTAAGCCTAAGAGTCAGATTTTGCTTTATCCTGGTAAAATCGAGCAGAACCCAGGTTGGGATGCCGCCGATCCTACGACTCAGTATAAGACAATGTATTAATCTTATAATTTAGTAACGAATATGAAAAAGATATTTTTCTATCTGCTCACAGCATGTGCGTTGGTAGCTTGTAATCCCGTTCACGAGGATTTCAGCAATGACGGTAACATTACTGTTGAGGAACTCATTGAAAAGACAACTGTAACGGTTGACAGAACTGACGATGGTAAGTTCGGTAATGTGGTTACCTGCTCTACCTCTGCGGCTGTAAATGCCAAGTGGTATTTCGATGGTGATAGTGCAAAGTCAATGCTTGGCAACTATGCCTGGAAGAAGATGAAGTTGGGTGAGCATTATGTTACTCTTTCTGCACTTTGTGCTGATGGTACTTGGCTGAAAGCTGAATTCCCCGTAAAGTGTGAGGTTATTACCCAGGAACTCAAGAAGTACCCCATCTACGAGGGTGAGCCCTTGGTGCTCGGTCCTGGTGATGCTGCAGCAGGTCGTTTCAGCGACAACGAGGGTAAGGGTCTTCCCTATCTTTCAGACGATGTATATTGGGGCTTCAAGACCCTCGTATTCGAGGTGCTCGAGGCTAATCCCGCTGACGGTGGTATCTGGGGTGAGCCCGCAGGTCCTACTATGGTACGTATCATGAACGGCTGGTGGGCTGCTACCTATGCTGACGAGGTAATCATCGATGGTCCCGGTTTGTGGGAGCTTCCCATTACTGAGGAGATCGCTAAGGATTGTGCTCGCGGTAATGGTGGCGATGGTAAGGACTTGGATATCTTGGTTCGCCGCGGTTCTTTGAAGATTGGTTCTGTTTACTATGAGGAATAATATTTCCTTAATAGGATAATAAAAGTAGGCTGGTTCAGTAAAATGGACCAGCCTATTTCGTTACATTGTTAACCATAACTTTATGCCTTAACCCAACTTTTACGTTTCTTTTCTGTTTTTCTTGCTAATCAGCGATTTGTGTTTTTGATTTGCTTTACTGTGTTCTACAAATTTTGATTTTTCTAAACGGCATCGGTTTGTAATTCAACATGGAGTAGATGTCGGCG